>CBDAFH010000038.1:0-10094 GCA_965195165.1 uncultured ANME-2 cluster archaeon
GCAATTTTTTTAGTACTGTCATTTTTGGTCTTCGCCCGAATTATATACCTTATTTTCTTTTCTGTTAATTTTATGACTTTATTTAGTCGTCCCATGCGGAAGAAGATGGGTATATAAAGTCAAAGGTTTCGGGACTATACATCTGTTTTATTTTTCCACCAATAATCACCGCATTTAGAGAGCACATCTTTCTGAGATTCTACTAAAATATCGACTGAATTAATATCATCAACGATCAATCCCCAATCCACATATCTTGGAATTAGAACTTTATCAACGTATTCAGGATTGTAGCTAAATTGGCTTGCAAAGTCATAAAGCGTCGTTTTTAAGAGTTCTCCATGCCCTCGAATGGTCTCTAATAATCTTGCGCTTCTGCCTACTTCTAAAGAATTCGAGAAATGTCTGTATAAAGTGGGCATTTTCACTTCTTCCAACCCTGATTCGAAGTCCACAACTTTTTTGGCTAAATGATAGTTCTTCATACCAACTCACTCCAAATATTGACCAATTTCATTTCACCCTCATTTCACTCTTATAATTATACTTTCTACTACTAAATGATTATCATGCCTATGTACCATTACTGGATAAATTCCCATCATGATCTGTAAAAAATATTTAATGTTTAAAAAATTTAAAATAAGCATTTGCAGCCAAAAAAATACCTTAAACGCACAGACCATCAATCAACCGCCAACAGATATCCCCACTATTCATTGCTGGATGGTGTGGCGGGGTCTTTCTCTCAGATACTCCTTGATCCCACCCACAGGACACGTCCCGCAGCAGAATCACGCTCGCTTGCAAGACATGCATCCGCTCCACCCACAGATGCTCCGCCGCCCGGATGCCCAACACAAGAATATCGCAGACTTATCAGCGATTGTTTTCGTCACAGGAATGTCGTAGCCGTCCTTTGTCCCATCCCGATCCTTGCTTGTTAGCAGTATCTCACCTGCGCCAAAAAATTCCTGTGCCTGTTGTGTCCACCCGGTTGGCATCGATGCCAGCAACGCCCAGCCCACACAACTACGCTATACCATAATATACCAGAACCACCGATGTAATATTCATGCAACAGACCGCGCTCAAATACGAGATGGAAGTTTCGGATGGCGGAAGGTTGGAGTTGAAAACCCCCCTCTCAAAGGGGACGCGGGTTGTCCTTTTCGTTGTACGGGAGTTTCCGGACAACTTCAGCGATCTGATGCAGGCATCCGAAAGCACACTCGAATTCTGGGATAATCCGATCGATGATGAGGAATGGAACGATGCTTGATCAACGAGACATTGTCCTGATTCCGATTCCATTTACCGATCTGACATCACAACGACGCCGCCCGGTCATCATTATATCAAATGATGAATACAACAGGAAAACCGATGATATTGTGGTCGTGGCGATGACCTCGAATCTGCAGCCTTCTGATTATGGGTTTGTGATTACTTCCAATGATCTGGAAATTGGAAGCCTCAGACGCCCAAGTCGCGTTCGCGTCGATAAGATTTACACGCTTGCCCAGTCAATCGCGGTGAAGAGATTCGGACGCGTCAACGAGATGACTTTTGGCAGTATTTGCGATTTGTTGACAAAATTGACAGCGAAAAACTCTTGAGAGATTCTGCCAGCGATTCGGCATTCTGAAAGGAGACATGAGAATCCCTTATCTGGAGCATGACCCTTTCGGTGGTCTGGAAAACACCGGAGACCGGGGCGTTCACCCCATCCCTCGTCCTCTCAGATACTCCTTGATCTCGCTTACAGTATACATCTCGTAGTGGAATATGCTCGCTGCAAGACACGCATCAGCACCACTAACGAACGCGTCATAGATGTGACCCATCGTGCCGACGCCGCCTGATGCAATTACCGGGATATCCACGGATTCTGAGATCGCTTTCGTCACAGGAATGTCGTAGCCGTCTTTTGTCCCGTCCCTATTCTTGCTTGTTAGCAGTATCCCGCCAGCACCAAAGTCCTGCATCTTCTGCGCCCACTTGATAGCGTCGATCCCGGTCAGCTCTTTTCCGCCGTATATGACGACATCGTACCATGCGCTGCGTCCGTCTTCGAGCTCGACTGCCGTCTTTCCTTCACCCTCCTCGAACCTGCGCTTGCAGTCGATCGCAACGACGATCTTCTCAGACCCGAACGCGCCTGCGACTTCCTTGATCAGTTCCGGGTTCTTGACTGCTGCTGTGTTGATCCCGACCTTGTCTGCGCCTGCACCAAGCACCCGCTCGAAGTCTGAGAAACTCGCAATTCCGCCGCCGACACAGAACGGGATCGTGACAACGTCTGCGACCCTCCTGATCACGTCGGTCATCGTGGCTCTGTCATCGGTCGAGGCTGAGATATCCAGAAAGACCAGTTCATCGGCTTTCTGCTCTACGTACCGTCTGGCAAGTTCTACCGGGTCGCCCGCATACCGCAGGCTCTCAAACTCGATTCCCTTGACGACCACGGCTTTACCGCTCTCGTCAAAGGTTGTATCGAGACATGGGATTATTCGTTTTGTTGTCATCTTGCACACCTGAATCCTGAATCATCTGCAATCGGCTAAACCACTTCCATCGTCGATGGCGGCTTTGTCGCAATGCCGTACGTCACGCTCACGACGCCGGGAACCTCGTTCGTGATCCGCTCAGCCAGCCGTTCCAGCAGATCGTAAGGCAGCCTCGTCGGTCTTGCGGTTCTCGCATCGACGCTCTCCCAGCACCGAACCTCGATCTGCGTGCCGTAGTCCCGCGCTCCGTTTCTCATGCCCGTGACCCGGTCCTCGTGCAGGATCGCCATGTACTGGAAAGCCCCGGTATCTGCCAGTTCTTCCTCGAGGATCACTGTTGCTTGCCTGACGGTCCCGATCCGCTCAGGGGTGGCTTCTCCGATCACGCGGGCAGCGAGAGCCGGTCCCGGAAATGGCATCCTGTTGTAGATTTCCTCTGGCAAGCCAAGGGCTTCCGCAACCTTTCGCACGCCGTCCTTTCGCAGCTGTATCAGCGGTTCTATGATCTTGTATCCGAACGTCTTCTCAGGGTCGATTCCGAGTTGCTCGAATACATTGTGCTGCCTCTTGATCCCTGCAACGGTCTCATCCACGTCGGTCAGAATCGTTCCCTGCAGGAGATGCTTTGCCCCGCTCTCCTTAACGAGCCTGCCAAAGACGTCCTTGTAGAATGTCTGGGTGATCGCCTCCCGCTTCTCTTCCGGGTCAGTGATCCCACTCATTGCATCGAAGAACTCGGTTCTGGCATCGATGACTTCCACGTGTACGCCGAGGTCTTTGAAGACCGCGACGATCCATTCAGGTTCCCCCTGCCTCATGATTCCGTTATCGATGAAATACGTCTTGAGGCGGTCTCCAAGAGCGCGGTGCCCCAGCATGGTGACAGCAGACGAATCTACGCCTCCTGAGAGTGCGTTTATCGCAATACCATCTCCGACGGTTTCGGATATCGCGCTTACCTGCTGTTCTATGAATTTTTCTGAATTTAGAACTTCTACGGTTATTTCTTCCATTGTGGCAGTCTCCATAAGATTGCGTGTATACGGTTCGGTCAATGCTGGCGGGATACTTAAAATATACGATAGGACAAACTTCACCTGATACGGCATATACGTATTAGCGAGCCATTTCTCAGGCTGGCTGCACCGGTCGTATGCTGCGGAATACAAGGAATATAAAAGGACAGAAATGGCGGTATCTCGAGGTGAAGGGGGGGGAAGTGATGCGATGCGCATGAAAATGAACCCATCAAGCATATCAGACGCATTGAAAGACGCGGGTCTTTCTGTACTCGCGTGCCTGCAATGCGGCACATGCAGCGGAAGCTGCCCGTCGGGACGCTACACGGAAATGGTCACGCGAAAGATCGTCAGGGAGGCACGCGTGGGGACGGACGTGCTGCACGACCCCGACCTCTGGCTGTGCACCACCTGTTACACCTGCCAGGAGCGCTGCCCACGCGAGATCAAGATCGCTGATGCGATTCTTGCGATCAGGGAGATCGCGGTGCACGAGGGGATCATGCTTCCCGCGCACCGAAAGGTCAGCCAACTGGTGCTCGAGTGCGGTCATGCCGTGCCGATCAACGATTCTGTGAAGGAGAAGCGAGAGAGGCTCGGGATGGATGCTCTGCCGGAGACGGTTCACAAATATCCGGAAGCGCTTTCTGAGGTGCAGACGCTTCTTGGTCGTTGCGGGTTTGACAAACTTGTGGCTGGCTCTCAGGAATGAGTGCCGCCAGCGTGAAACAATTATCGCCCTACCAGGATCTGGGTTGCATCGCCCCGAACCGGCATTCCGGGATCGGCAGAACCGACTCTTGCCACTACGATACGTGTTTATGCTCAGAAAATCCCCTATCACTTAGTGACATGCACATAATCATTGAAACCAAAATATCGCGTGGAAATTCAACAATAATTCCGGCAGAGATCAGAAGATCGCTCGGCATCAACCCCGGCGACATCCTGATCTGGACTCTTGACAACCATGAAATAAAGGTAAAGCCGCGGAAGAAGATGCAGTTTAAGGACATTGTGGGTTTGACCGAAGGAGGAAGGGATTCCGTATCTGCAAAAAAGAGGATTCAGCGCGGTGAATGAATGATTTTTGCTGATTCGTCCTATTATATTGCTATAGCAGATACAAAAGACCAGTGGTATGAAAAAGCCCTCGAACTATCAGAATATATTGAGAATAGCATCCGATGTAAAATCCACTGGACGGACTGTCCGAACCAGATGACCCCAACATCCGATAGGTTAATTTATCCGTGTTGGAATACAATGTGAATTGCATGACAACGGCATACGACGTACCAGCAAGCGAACTGATAATGTGCGCTGCACAGAAACTGAAAGCAAGCGATGAGATCAAGCCCCCGGAGTGGGCAGGATATGTAAAGACGGGCGCGCATAAGCAGATGCCGCCTGTTGATGCGGACTGGTGGTATGTGCGGTGCGCTGCAGTGCTGCGGCAGATACGTACAGAGGGACCGATCGGCGTCTCGAGATTACGGTCAAAATATGGTGGAAAGGAACGTAACGGAACGATGCCGCCATCATTCAAAAAAGGAAGCGGAGCTATCATACGAAAGGTTGTCCAGCAACTGGAAAAGATCGGATATGTCAAAACAGTGAAAGAAGGGCGTGCTACGACTCCTGATGGGCAGCGATTTCTGGATAATGCCGCTTACGAGATAAAACAGCAGGAATCAAGTGAATAACCATGTCTGATGAACTTGAAGAGATTAAACGCCGGCGGCTTGAGCAGATGCAGCAGCAGCAAGCCGGTACTCAGTATCAGGCTGCGCAGCAGCAGCAGGCACAGCAGCAGCAGGTCGATGAAGCGAAGCAGACGATTCTCAGGCAGATCCTGACCCCGGATGCGAGGGAGCGGCTGATGTCACTTAAGCTGGCGCGTCCGCAACTGGCAGAGCAGGTTGAGATGCAACTCATATCGCTTGCGCAGTCCGGACGTTTGCAGACTATGATCGATGACGCGAAATTGAAGGTGCTGCTCCAGCAGATACAGCCGAAAAAGCGGGAAATGACAATTAAACATATATGAATGGATATCTTCGTTCTATTCAGTGGCGGGAAGGATAGTTCGCTGTCAGCGATACTGCTTGATCCTTTTTTTGATGTAACGCTTGCGACCTGCAACTTCGGATTTGTGGAGACATGGAAACCCGCTGCAAAGGTCGCATCAGAACTCGGGTTTCCGCACGAAGTATTGCGGATCGATGGCGCAATCCTTGAGTCCGCATGCAAGATCGCTGTCAGTGACGGGTATCCGAACCGCGCGATCAATCACATCCATAGTTGCGCGCTTTCGTCTGCGGCGGCTGGACATGGAACCATCGCTGACGGGACGCGGAGGGATGACCGCGTTCCGATGCTCGACCTGCCGGATGCACGGCGCATCGAGGATCGGAGTGGCTGCACGTACGTAAGACCGCTGCTCGGATACGGGAGGCGCGCGGTGGATGCGCTGGTGGGCGATCATCTCGAGATTGCTGAAGATGAGAGCGAGAAGATCGAGAAATCCGATTACGAGGTTGAACTGCGCGCGATGATCAAAGAGCGGCACGGCACTGAGATGGTGCGCACAATCTTTCCGGGACGCCACCTCCAGTCGAGGGTGGTTCGGAGAAAAAAATGATCCTCATACGCAAGTTCCAGCCAGGCGATTTCGCTGGCGTGATCGAGATCGAACAGGAACAGTTCAGCGAACATGATCCATATCTGTACATGAGTCTCTACGAGTTGAATATGGATACGTTCTTTGTCGCAGAAGGCCGGGGCGCAGTGGTCGGATTTGTGGCAGGGGTAACAGCGGTCGGCGAGTATGGTGTGTACGGCAGGATCTTTTCGATAGCGGTGCGAGAAGCGTACCATGGGCTCGGTGTCGGCACGCAGTTGATGAAAGGCGTTATTGCTGCATTTCACCAGAAGAAGATTGTAGACCTCATGCTCGAGGTCAGGAACCATAACCTTCGTGCCGTGCGGTTCTATCAGCGGCTCGGGTTCGTGGTCACAGGAATGGAGTATGGGTACTACAGCGACGGCGAGGATGCGATCATCATGAGACGGAGGTGAATGGCTTGATCGTGATAAAGATTGGCGGGAGTCTGATAAAAAGCGCACGGGAACTGGTGCGTGCGCTTCACAGGTACGCATCTACCGAAGGAGAGCGCATCCTCATCGTTCCGGGCGGCGGCGTGTTTGCAGATACCGTGCGAACCGCAAGCGACACGTACGGCATCTCTGACGAAGCCGCACACTGGATGGCGGTTCTTGCGATGGATCAGTACGGGCATTATCTTGCAGACGGGACGAAAGCTTCACTGGTCACAGATATCGGGGAGGAATCGATCCGGGCAGGTGTATCGGTTCTTCTCGTTTATGATCTGTTGAAGAGATCTGATAACGGAGAGGGTAGTGGGGATGGTAGCGGGATCGAGCACACATGGAACGCCACATCCGATACGATCGCTGGCTGGGTTGCGTCACGGTTGGGTGCAGTGTTCATAAAAGCGACAGATGTGGACGGGGTGCTCAGGGATGGTGCGCTCGTTTCTGAGATTACTGCTCGGGAGTTACTTGCGATGGGCGAGACATGTGTCGATCAGGTGCTGCCACAACTGCTGATTTCGAGGTCGCTTGACTGCCGGGTCGTGAATGGGGGATGCCCGGGGCGCGTGATCGATGCGATTCGAGGGGTTTTTCAGGGGACGGTGATCGTCGGCGGGTGAGCCGAATCCACACACGCCAACATTTACATCGATACCAGCTACATATACACCGATGTCGGATATACCAGACGATCCTATCGAGATCCTTGTGCGCCTTGCAAAGGATCACGAGATCGACCCATGGAATATCAATATCATCGAGGTTGCAGACAAATTCTTAGAGCAACTCGAGAGCCGCCGCTCTGATATACGCTACTTCGGGCGGACGCTGCATTACGCTGCCATCCTTCTCCGGATGAAGGCTGACGCCATAATCGATGAAAAGGGGGGCGAATCGGAGGAGAAAGAGGAGCTTGACCATTTCGATATCGAGGAATATCCGATACCCGAGCCACAGATACGTAGGCGGTCTAAACGACCTGTAACGCTTGATGAATTGATCTCCGAGCTTAAAAAGGCTGAAAAGGTCGAGATCCGGAGGGTAGCGCGGAGTAAAGAGAAGGGAGAGAAGCCGGTCATGTCAGTCGGCGACATCTTAAGCGTCGCGCATGAAGAGAAGATCGAAGAGAACATCCTGGCGTTGGGGGCGATCCTGCACGAAAAATTTAAACAGAAGGATGTTATAACACTCGGTGAGTTGCTGGATCACGATACTGATAAGATCATTACATATATATCGTTACTGTTCATGGCAACAAGGAGAGAGATATGGCTGGAGCAACCGGAATTGTTTGGAGAACTCTACATTATGAGGGGTGAACCCGATGTATGACGTGGTCGTGGTCGGCGGCGGAATCAGCGGGCTGTTGTCAGCGCTTGCGCTCGGTAAGCACGGGAAGAAGGTGCTCGTTCTCGAAAAAAGCGATCATCTCGGAGGAAATTGCAACAGTTACCGTGTCGATGATTTCTGGGTCGATACAGGACCTCATGCGATAACGCATCTGCAAAAAGGTCCGCTTCGGGTGCTGATGGATAAATATTTTGATTACACTCCGGTCTTCGTGGATTATGGATCATATTATGTCAGGACCTCCCGCGGGATCAAAACGGTACCGTCGAACCTGCGTGAATTCGCTACATTCGATGCGCTCCCGAAAATGGATCGGCTGATGCTCTCGCAGGCGGTTACCAAGGCACTGACGTTAGCCACCTTCGGAACCGATATGTCAAAGGAGTCTGTGTATTCGTGCCTGCCGCACCACCTATCAGAGGACACGTACAATTTCGTCAATACGATCTCGTATTTCCTTTCAGGAAAGTCGATGCGGGAGACATCGGTCTATCGCATCCTCTATGGCAGCAGTTTCGTGAGGAACAGCACAATCTACGATGGCGGGCACCAGACCATCGCAGATCAACTGGTAGGGCAGATAACAAACATAACAGGTCTTGGAAGACTGGTAACCAACAAAACATCTTATGCACAGGCGTATCCGAGCGGAGGGCTTAAGACGCTGCTCGGTTCCGTGCTGCACTCGCTTCCTGATAACGTCGAGGTCAGGACGGATACGCGGGTCACGAGTATCATCACAGAGGAAGGAAAAGCGTCCGGCGTATCCACTGACGACGAGTCCTACGATGCAGAAACGGTCGTCCACTCAGGGTTTGCAAAGGATCTCCCCGGGATGATCACTGATCTCCCTGCCAATTACCTGCACGATCTCGGAAGGATCGATCAGGCAAAGAGTCTCTGCATCTGGCTCGGGCTCTCGCAGCAGATGAAGGAATTTGATTACGTAGGCTCTGAGGTCTGGTTTAAGGAGAAAGCATACTGGGCGATGCCGATCAGCAATTATTCGCAGGGAATCGCTCCCAAGGGCAAGCAACTCGTTGGTTTCATGTTCGTTGTAGAGGACAGCGTGAAATCCGAGAGAGATAGGGCATGGGAGACGATACATCGGGTATTCCCTGATATTGAAAAGTATATAGAGATGGTTCATTATCAGGTAACAACCCCTGAGAAGGCTGCCGTGAGCATCGACGGCTACATCCCTGACGTGCGGACGCCTGTTCCGAACCTGTATCTCGTCGGGACGGATGCTGCTGCCGAGAGCATGGGCATCACGAGAGCGGCATACTCGGTGATCGATCTCTTGAAGTGCATGAGAGAGGACAGACATCTGGAACCTACGTGAATCATGACGCCAGTAACAAACCCAATCATCTTTGCGATGTCAAGGATCGAGAATATGATGTATCAGGTGACATTCGATCCCGCCGAAGGCAGTGGCGTGATCGCAGCCAATGTATCGATAATCAAGGATTCCGATCTCGACGATGCGCTCTTCATCTTCGAAGGTGTGATGAAGAGCGGTCTTGGGGTCGGATCGTATATCCGGGTGATCCGGGATCAGGCATCGTTTGGGAATATCCGGCTGGAGAGTCACGAATGCGCAATCATAACACCGTGCAGCATCACGATCGACAGTGTCCTGCTAAAGAGCCGGGTTCCTGTGCTACCCATATTCGGGGGCATTGTGCAGATCAAAAAAGGAGTTCCTGTGCGGTTTACCGACATCCTGACTTACGAGAGCACGACGATCGATCCGATCGATGCGCTCATGTCACAGGAACTGACATCAGTGACAGATGTCGTCTCCACAGGGTCTGGCAAGATCCTTGCAAACGTGAGGATCGTTTCGATGCAAGCACGCGAGAGGGTCGAAGGAGTGCTTGAGGGTCTGAAATCGGCTAACTTCGACAGCATCCTCTTTGTGGGCGAACCGAACACCGAAGTGCTTGGCGCCCCGATCGAGCGCGGTCATATCGGCATCGTTGCGATCGGCGGGACGAACCCGATGGCAGCGGTGCAGGAGCAGGGCATCCCGATCCGAACACAGGCGCTCTCGGAACTGATCGACATCGATGAGATGGAGATGGTGTGAGAC
>CBDAFH010000039.1:0-5590 GCA_965195165.1 uncultured ANME-2 cluster archaeon
TACACAGATTAACGGTGTAAATGACTTTTCAGATCGATAGTGCTCCATTCTGGCAGTTGTGCTTACATAAGACAATCTGGCGTTCCCAGAAAATAATAAAAAGACTCTGGGTGCCGAGCGAAGACCGTTAATATCGATGCCTGCAAGAACTGGTACGCATGAACCAGCAGATAGCAGCCGGCGCAGAAGCCGTGATCGAGCGATCCGGTGGCAGGATCATCAAGCGCAGAGTCTCGAAGAACTACCGCATCCCGGAACTTGATACACGAATCAGGGCAGCGAGGACCAGAAGCGAGGCGAAACTCATATCAGAGGCGCGCAGGTGCGGGGTGCCGACACCCATCATATATGATGTCGATACAGCCGAGCACACGATCGAGATGGAGTTTATCGAGGGTCCGCGGATGAAGGATGTGCTCGATCTGGGCATGAGCGAGCGTATCGGTGAGCTTGTCGGTAGGTTGCATGGTTGCGGGATCATTCACGGCGATCTCACGACCTCGAATCTCATCCTGCACACCGGCGGTGGTGATGGTGATGGCGGTGGTGATGGTGATGGCGGTGGCGATGACCGGATATATTTCATCGACTTCGGACTCGGGTATTTCGAGAAGAATGTGGAGGCACAGGGCGTCGATGTGCACGTGCTCTTCCAGACGTTTGTGAGCACACACGGCGAATCGGGGCTTGAGGATGCGTTCTCTGCCGGATACCGGCGGACGTTTTCGGATGCCGATCAGGTGCTTACACGTGTGCGCGAGATCGAGGCGCGGGGAAGGTATCTGTGATTCCGCAATTATATCCGCACGCCAGTCTTCTTAAACTCTTTTTCGCTGAAAAGAATCATATAATCGGAAATGCCGGTAGCCCGTGAGATATCGTGAGCAGTGTGTTCGCATTCTTCTCTTGTACGGGCATGGATCATCGCGTACAGGTTGTAGTCCCATTCCGGGTATCTCGTGCGCTCGTAGCAGTGCGTGACCTCACCAAATCCCGCCATCACAGCTCCGACCTCCTCAACGCGGTCGTCAGGAACGTTCCAGACACACATAGCATTTGCAACGATGCCGAGTGCGCGATGCCCGATCGATGCCCCGAACCTGCGGATGACGCCGCTCTCCACGAGCGCCTCGATTCTGTCGATCACCTCTGCCTCAGTGATCGCAAGTTCGAGCGCAATCTCCCTGAAGGGATCCGGCACGAGATCGATCCCGTCCTGTGTCAGTTTTATCAGTTTCAGATCAAGATCGTCCATCTTTTTCACCTCGCTCTTCTCGCATCACACATCAAACCTCAAACTTCACCCCGATCTTGAAGAGCCGTGTGACCGGAAGCTCGAGGAACGGGTATCCAAATGCTTCAATTTTGCTGACCATCTCGTGCAACCGCTCCTTACTGCTTGCTGAAACCGTAAACCAGATGTTATACGCACCAGGGCGCAGGTAATTGTGCGACACCTCATCAAAACCGTTGATCTCTGATGCAACACGGTCGATCGCATCTTCTGGCACCCGCACCGCAATAAGCGTGCTTGACCCGCCGATTCCTTTAGTATTTAGAATGGGGCCGATTCTCCGGATTACGCCGATATCTGTGAGCCACTTAAGATGATCGATGACCTCTTGCTCGGATATGCCGATCTGGTCCCCGAGCGTGCGGAAAGGGCACAAGTCCAGTGGAAAGTCCAGCTGGATCAGGTTTATCAGTTGCCGATCGGTATCGTCAAGTTCAAGTTCTTGTGTCATCGTCGTGGAATCTCTTCATCCTGCGCCGGTACACGCCATACCGGTCTTCCGGCGAATATCTGGCTGGACGCGGGTTTATGGCGGCAGCACCGCACGCGGGACAGATCATTTTTAAGGTGTATCTGCCGCACTCGCTGCATTTGAGAATCTTTGACTTCACGCGAACCAGTCCTCGCTCACTTCACTCCTCGTGCCTGTGGAATGTGCCTTCCCCGTCCAGATGCTCTATCTCATCGATTGCGCGCTTTGCAGATTCCTTAAGGATTCGTTCTGCCAGTTTGTAATCCGGCGCGGTGACGTGTATGCGGTATCTTGGCGCGCCGACGTAACTGATCTCGAGTGTAACGCAATCATCATCGACGGTTGCAGCCGCAGCAAGCGATCTCTTGATCGCATCCACCCCATCAGGGGCAGGGCAGGTCAGGTCAAGGAATCCTGTAATATCGACAGACGGGATCTTCACGTTCTCGATTGCGATCTCCTCGATCTTGATGACGTATCCCTCATCGATTCCGGCATCGATCAACACAGACTTACCAGATACCACAGTCTCTTCGAAGGCGTTATACAGGCTGCCAAACGAATCGAGAAGCACATCTGCAAGCTGCCGCTCTATTTCCGCGTCGCCGATTGCAAAGCTGAGCCATTTCCCAGCGCGAAGTTCGCTCTTCCATTCCTGGATCTTGTCCCTGCGCTGGTGCTCATTCACATCCTTAAAAGAGAGATCGATGTGGCCGCGCTTTGGGTTTACTGAGAGCACCTTGCAGACGATCTTCTGCCCCTCGCGCAGATAATCCCGGATATACTTCACCCAACCGGCAGCGACCTCTGAGATATGGATCAAACCCTCTTTTCTCTCGTATTCGTCCAGTTCTGCGAAGACGCCAAAGTCCATCACCTTCGCAACAGTGCAGACGACCAGATCACCCTGGCTGGGCCACTCTCGCATAATCTCACTCCAGAACCTCGAGGATCTGGGTCAGTATCTTTGTTCTGCCACCTGTCGGCTCTGCAAGCACCTTATCGCAGACCACGCACTTAATCTCGGTGCTTGCGTTTCCGAAGATGACCTGTTCGTTCTGACATTCACATTTGACCCGCAGGAACCTGCTCTTCGGGGTTGGTATTATATTCTTCATTGTGATTCCACCAATTCAAATTTGGCTGCTCTGAAGCACTTTCTCACATGTGCCTTTCCGCACTCGCCACACCGGTACCTGAGATGAATCCGCTTGGTGGGTTTGTCGCCACCAGGGACCTTTGAAAACTTTCCACTGTTCCCGATGCCGCTCTGCCGCTTCTTCTGTCGCGCGATTCGGGTCATGGATGACGCTTTTGCTGGCTTCACCCGTTCGACTTTGTGTTCGGTATGCTTCTTGCAGTATGGGCAGTGGGTTCGAAATCTTGCTGGCATTTTCATCTGATAACTTCACCTTTTGTCTGTTTTATCGTAACTGGTAATACCACCCTGCGCTTGCAGAGTACATTTGCATTGAGGTTTGGTAGTAGTACTACATCATTCTTTGCAAGGGTATAGTGATAACTGTCTGCACCCATAAAGGTTGGTACGTCTTTCAGCACGCGGACGACTGTGTAATCGCTCATGTTGCCGTTGTCACGGTCTTCGTGATTCACATGCGCGATAGCGAGATCTTCACACGCCTCTGAAGCGTCTTTTGCACGTTCATCTACATCTTCCACAGGTTCCGTATATTCCTCTGGCCGGATATCTTCTGTGGTTGACCGGGTTGACCCGCCCGTAACCGTCCTCTCGATATCGGACCAGCCCTTTCGCACAGAGGCAAGCACCGAATCGTACATATCACGCTCGACCGGCGTCATCGCATCCATGTCCTGCTTGATGCCCTTGATCTCTGCCAGTATGTGGGATGATGCGAGATTGACGATCTTCCCAACCCGAAGTTCGAAGATGCGCTGCAAACGATTTCCCGCCGTCTCGAGTTCGTCAGCAAGGAGTTGTGCTTCCATCTTGGGGGCGGTCTGTTGCTCCTCTCGTAGTCCATCGAGATATGCGCGCACACCCTCATAGAAGTCTGGCTCGAGCTTTGCAAGTTTCGATTTTTGCTCTCTTGTGAGGATGTTGCGCAGATCTTCGAAGTCCATGATGCATATTCTATACCAGCGTTACTTCAATCTGGCGGCAGATTCCGAAACATATTTATAGGAATCGGTAAGGGTTATTCAACATCTTATGATAATATTGACGAGGAGTCTACCATGAATAAGAGTCAATTATTTGCATTGTTGATAGTGATCACCCTTGGACTGATCATAGCCTCGATCGTATACTATGATTCAGATGCATCGATCGAGATGGAGCAGTGCGGTGGCTGTCATAATTCCGAGTATACCCAGAAGATGGCGAGTGTGGGTACATGGCCCGCGATCTTCAATACAATCGTCCCCGATCAGAGGGGCGAGCGTGCAAAGCCATGTGCGGAGGGGCATCTACGCGGATGTACGGAGTGCCACACCCCCACGCATGGAAGCATGGAACTGCACGTGGGTATGACCTCTTCCGAGTGCTCGCGCTGTCATACTACGCCTGTCGCACCGATGTATACGGAATGCACGATGTGCCACGGGGACTACCAACACGCGGATTCCGGGATAACCGGTGATTGCATGTCCTGTCACCCTGCACATACAGCAGATACCAGTGCTGGATGTGGTGACTGCCATGCAACGGAGTATGCCGATCTCATGGCATTTGGTGGCGGACACGCGACAAAAGACACCAGTTACGAAGCCCTCCGCCACAAGCTGAGCCCGACAACGTACAATTACGAACAGCCGTTGATCGGAGAGGGGTGCTACTCATGTCACGAGGAACATGCCGAATCCAAGAACTGTCTGGATTGCCATGAACTGGAACATGGTTACGGATTGGCTGATTGCCAGACCTGCCACAACCCACATGCGCCTACAGAGATCAAGTTCGGTGCGATCGTGACCAGTGAGCAGTGCATGCTCTGCCACGAGGATACCAAGCAGGAGTTCATCGATCATCCGACACTACACGCAGCCAATAACTGCACGGACTGTCACATCGAGCACACCGGATCAAGAGCATGTGTCGATTGCCATGCCGATGCACACAAGGACATTGTTGTGGATGTTGACTGCATGACCTGTCACGAGAACGGGCATGCGCCGATCTGAGTGAGATACGATTCCGCCGGATTCCGGCGGGATTTATTTATTTTTTCCTGGCATAGTATAATCGCTGTCACGGATTGCAGATACTCAAAAGTCCGCAATCCCCTGCACGCCAACCATTATATACATCCAGCCCCATCATTATAACCGGATGCAACTGGTTATCAATGGTCTGGTTATCGGCAGCATAATTGCTATCACCGCTATCGGTCTATCGATGATCTACAAGACGCTTAACTTTGTGAACTTTGCGCATGGCGATTTTGTGGCGTTTGCGGCATACATCGCGCTGTTTGCAAACACTTCCGGGATGCATCTCGCATCCGCTTTCCTGATAGCGATACTTGCGACCATCGTGCTCGGGGTTTTCATGGAGAAAGTGGTCTGGCTTCCAATGAGGCGGAAAAACGCCACGAGGACGACGCTTATCATCATCTCGATCGGGCTTGCACTGGTGCTGCGAAACACCCTTATATTCATCTGGGGCGGCAGTACAAGAAATTATGACATTCCTGTGCGGCGCGGATTCGATTTTTTCGGAGCTACCATCACCCCAAATCAGGTTTTGGTCATAATTGCGGCTTTTATACTGGTCTTTGCCTTACCCGGTCTCTTATCAAGGAGATCGGAAGAGCACACGTCTGAACTCCAGTCACATGTCAGAA
>CBDAFH010000040.1:0-5939 GCA_965195165.1 uncultured ANME-2 cluster archaeon
AGCCATCCTAAAACTGTCGCTACCGATGATCGTAGCCATGTCAGCGCAGACGGTCTACAATCTCGTCGATGCGATCTGGGTCTCAGGTCTCGGCGCTGACGCTCTCGCTGCGATCGGATTCGTCTTCCCGTTCTTCTTTGCAGCCATGGCACTCTCCAACGGACTCGGGGTGGGCGGCGGGTCTGCCATATCCAGAAGGATCGGTGCCAGGGATAAGGATGGTGCGGACAACGTGGCGGTTCACACAATTGTCATGATGCTCTTGCTTGCGGTTCTCTTCACGATCCCGCTCTTTGTCTTTGCTCGGGACGTGTTCGCCCTGATCGGTGCTGGACGTGCAACAGGGATGGCCGTCTCGTATGGCCGGATCGTCTTCGCAGGCAGTATCTTCATATTCATAACAAGTGTCGCAAGCGCTATACTGCGGGCTGAGGGCGATGTCAAGCGAGCTATGTACGTCATGATGCTGGGCGCAGGTCTCAATATCATACTGGATCCGATCTTCATATACACTCTCGACATGGGCATCGCGGGTGCGGCATGGGCTACACTCGTATCGCTGGCAATCTCGTCTGCGGTTATGGTAAACTGGCTGCTTTTTAAGAAGGACACGTACGTATCATTCAAATTCAGCGGTTTCAGGTTCGACAGGGCGATTGTCCGGGATATCTTTAAGGTAGGCATTCCGGCTTCTGCAACGCAACTCTCGATGTCGCTTACAATGGTGATAATGAACTTCATGGTAGTGGCGGTGGGCAGCATCGAGGGGGTTGCGGTCTATACCACGGGATGGCGGGTGGTATCGATTGCGACACTGCCCTTAATCGGCATCGCAACAGCGGTCGTCTCGGTAACAGGGGCTGCTTTTGGTGCACGCGCATGTGGTAAGGTGAGTATCGCTCATCTCTATGCAACAAAGATCGGTGTGTTGATAGAAGCGGCGATAGCGGTGACCACCTTCATCTTCGCCCCCCAGATAGCTGCTCTGTTCACGCAGTCCGAGAGCGCAGCACATATCGCACCCGATCTAATCATCTTCTTAAGGATCGTGAGTCTCTTCTATGTTGGCGTGCCGTTTGGGATGCTCTCTTCCTCGCTCTTTCAGGGGACCGGGAAGGGGATGAACGCGCTTTTTGTCACGATCCTGCGTACACTCATCCTGGTCCCAATATTTGCAGCCCTCTTCGCGTTTAACTTTGATATGGGGCTTACCGGGATCTGGTGGGGTCTCGTTGCTGCAAACGTCATCGGTTCTGCGGTAGCGTTTATCTGGGCGCGGCTGTATGTAAGGGGGCTTACAGGTGGGCGGTGAGACGGTGTGGGTGGAGTTTATGGGCAGACGAACCCGGGCAAAGCCGGGGCTGTGTTGAGGGGTTTTGTGTGGCGAGTTGAATGGCTTAATATAGGATAATGAAGATGAGTATGTGATGAGTGAAATTTGTCCAGAGGACGACATAGATGGACTATGTTCAGATAAAATACTAATAGGGGAGATCTGTGAAGTAAGTTCAGCTATACAACGTTATATGATTTTGTCCCAAATAACTGCTCGCTGTTCATGGTGACCTGAAAATGGAGAAAGAAACAACACACTGCCGAATATTCCGAGATTCGGAAAATAATACAGTGGCTCTGCAGGATATATTTAATCTCGGGATATATTATCCCTGGAATGATGGCCATAATCCGAATTTCGATGCGTTCTCTCGTGTGATTCTTGATGTAAAAGATCAGAATACAAAAGGAATTAACTACTGTACGAATAGCTTGCGTTCCTTTCTTTCAAGTACGGAAGAATATGTGATCTGTGTTATCCCGACTCATGCCGCAGGAACTGCACCATCGGGTATAAGGACGATCGCGAAACAATTGTGTTCGCATTCAGTAATTGATGGAACAGATGTTATATCAAGGGTTTTTGAGATTCCAAAGAAAACCGTAGGCGAAAGCAGCGATATGCAGTTAGAAATAAAATCGCTTGCTGTGACGGATGAAAGTGTCGTCAGAGGTCGGCAGGTACTCCTACTGGATGATGTGACAACGACTGGCACATCTTTAAAGGCAGGAAAATATCTGATAGAGCAAGCCGGAGCTGAAATAGTCGTATTGCTTGCACTCGCCAGAACTCAAATGGAATCTGAGTCTGTAAAATGAAGCCGCTATCTATACTGGCATGGTGGAAACGCCCAAAGTTGGATCGAAAACTATAGAAAAAGTACTTTCCATAGCCTCTTCATTTGAGCCAAACAGCCCCATAGACTTAATTGAGGTACTTAAAAGGACAAAATCAAAGTATGTTGTGACGTCATTTTACAAAGCAATATATTATTACACCTCATGTTCATACAATTAGAATGTAGTCGCAAATTCATGACAGGGCACATCTGACTTTGTGCCTCGACACTCCGTCAAAAGTCTCGATAGGGTAGCGGACATCCTCATCGCCTCCGGAGCGATGGACCCGGGTTCGAGTCCCGGTCGGGACGTTGCCGGATCACACGTTGTGCATCCGGTCGACCGCCTCTGCTATCCGCTCGGTGGAGCTCGTCAGCGAGAACCTGATATAACCTTCGCCGTACTCCCCGAATCCGACTCCTGGCGTTGCCACGATCCCGATCTTCTCAAGAAGCATCGCAGAGAACGAAAGCGAGGTGTAGCCATCCGGCACTGGCGTCCAGATGTAGAACGTCGCCTCGGGCGGTGTGGCATCGATTCCAAGCGTACGTAGTCCTGCAATCATCAGGTCTCTCCGTTCCGTGTATATCTTGCGCATATCGCTGAT
Source organism: uncultured ANME-2 cluster archaeon (assembly GCA_965195165.1). Taxonomy (GTDB): domain Archaea; phylum Halobacteriota; class Methanosarcinia; order Methanosarcinales; family Methanogasteraceae; genus Methanogaster_A. Next base: position 2,783 of record CBDAFH010000040.1, read on the forward strand.
ACAATCCTGCGGACCCGTGAGTGCAGTGATTGCCGCCTCCTGGACGGGCTCGAATACCCCTGAATCGATGTTTGTCTTGACCGCTCCGAGCCCTGAGATGACCTCCGCATTCCCGACAGCAAATCCGATGCGCCAGCCGGTCATGTTGTAGGTCTTTGATAGCGAGTGCATCTCGATCCCGACATCCATCGCTCCCGGCGCTGATAAGAGACTCGGAGCCCGGTACTTGCCGAATGTGAGCTCAGAATACGGATTGTCGTGCACAACGATTATGTCGTGCTCGCTTGCGAAATCGACCACCTCCTTAAAAAAAGAGAGATCAGCGACTGCCGCAGTCGGGTTGTTCGGATAATTGAGAAAGATCAGTTTGGATTTATCTGCGACGTCAGGTGGTATTGCGTCCAGATCAGGCAGGAAACCGGCTTCTGCGAGAAGCGGCATAGTGTAGGGCACGCCGCCTGCAAAGAGCGCCCCGATCTTGTAGACCGGGTATGCTGGATCCGGCACAAGCACGACGTCGCCCGGGTTTACGAACGCAAGCGGGATGTGCGCAAGCCCTTCCTTCGATCCGATGAGTGCGAGTACCTCCCGCACCGGGTCAAGCGTGATATCAAACGTCTTTTTGTACCATTCGGCTGCTGCCTCCCGAAAGGTCAGCATTCCTGTGTACGACGGATACTGGTGCCGTTCCGGGTCGTGCGCGGACGCACATAACGCATCGACGATGTGGGCTGGCGGTGGCAGGTCAGGATCTCCGATGCCGAGATCGATGACATCGACCCCACGCTTGATCGCATTTTCTTTTGCTTCATCGATCGCCGCGAAAAGATAGGGCGGAAGCGCTGTGAGTCTCTTTGCGTACATACAAGAATCGAAGTCGCTGATGCCTTAATATCTTTGCGCTTCCGGGTCTGACAGAAGAACAGATTAACATTTGGAGACTATAACTAACGATGCAATGGTTACTTCTCGCATTAGGAATTATCATGGAGGTCTGCGGCACCACCTGTATGAAGCTCTCCGATGGCTTCTCGAACTTTGTCCCCTCTGTCCTCACCTTTGTCTTCTGGGGAATCGCATTTACCATCTTTATATTTGCCTTAAAGACATTTGACCTCAGTTTCGCCTACGCTGTGTGGGTTGGATCAGGGATTGTGATCGTGAGCATCATAGGAATCCTGTACTTCAAAGAACCCGCAAATGCCTTGAAGATCGGTTCAATAGTCCTGATTGCGATAGGCGTTACCGGCCTTAGTCTGAGCGATATGATCCGCTGATCAAGCGTCCATGGACGGCTCGCTACCCCCATCCGCAGCTCCGCTGCCGCCGTACCCAGAACTCCCACTGATCTCTCCGGCGATGTTCTCTGTCATCTTCGCACAGATCTCACCGTACTCCCACCCCTGCCCGAGCGACCACATCAGTTTCACGAGTGCGACTTCGGGGAGCATGTCTTCAGCCTCGATGGCACCTGCGTTAAGCATGTCCCGTCCGGTATCATAGACCCGGTCGCATATCCTTCCGTTTAAGCACTGGGACGTGATCACGATCGGGATGCCGCCTGATGCTGTGTACTCGATTAATTCGATCCAGTCGGAAGCGACATGCCCAAGCCCGGTGCCCTCGATAACGATTCCCCGGTATCCTGAAAGACTGCAGAACCTGAGAAGTTCAGGGCTTGCTCCCGGTATGTACTTGAGAAGAGCACACTTCTGCTCCATACCACCGCGAAGTACAAGTTTCCGCTCCCCCCTCTTTGTGTAGTCGGTAAACGTCCTGATCTCGCACTCTGGGTAATCGATCCTGCCGATGGGCGACGCGTTGATCGACTGGAACGCATCCCTTCGTGAGGTGTGCATCTTCCGAACCCGTGTTCCGCGGTGGATCAGGCAGAAGTCATCTGACGTGCTCCCGTGCATGACCACGCAGACCTCCGCGATGTCGCTTACCGCAACCGATGCGGCGCAGATCGCATTCATCGCGTTGTCGCTTGAGGGTCGGTCGGCGCTGCGCTGCGAACCCACGAGAACGATCGGGACCGGGGTCTCGATCATGAATGAAAGCGCTGCCGCGGTGTATCCCATGGTGTCGGTGCCGTGGGTCACGATTACGCCGTCTGCTCCGTTCTCGATCTCTTCTGCGATGGCGCGCGCAAGTTCGACCCAGTACTCGGCACGCATGTTCTCTGAGAGGATGTTGTAGACGACCCTTGCGCGGTAGTTTGCGATTCCACGCAACTCCGGCATCGCATCGAGGACGTCCTCTGCCGTGAACTGGGCAGTGACCGCTCCTGTGCGGTAATCGACCCTACTTGCGATGGTTCCACCGGTCGAGAGTATCGCAACGGTTGGTAGATCGTCCCTCTCAGCCCATTCTTCCCGTTTTCCTTCTCTTTCGGATTCTCCGGATCCGGGTGCTCTCTTCTCGACCAGTTCGATCTGCGCGCCCTTGTTCACTCCGACGTTGTAACCGTTATCCAGTTTGATCACGATCCGACCGGTGGTGCTCGGCATCAGCACGCCTTCGTACGTCACGCAATCGGTTATAACGCGCACCCGGTCGCCCTGTTCCGGCTCCATGACAGATCAACCTCTAATCATGCAATCACTCTTCAACTGCAATCATCTCAAACTGGCTTGCAAGATTCCAGACGAGAGTGCGTGTATGCATTGGCATGTTCGGGTCATTCGTGATCTTATTTAGAATATTAAGGCTGTTTGCAGCACGGAATGAGATTGATTCATTTTCATTTGATAAATTTTTCTTTATTTCGTCTGCTGCGTGCCGTATATTTCGGGGCACCGATGTATCGTTCAGGATAGTATCCAGAATAATATTACATTGTTCAACTGTTTCTTTGATCGACATGGGCATCATCCATATTCCAATCTGTATGTGGTATATCCGCACCATATCATATTTAAAGATGGGTGATCGATAGGAGGTTATGGATGAGATCGATGCCATGTCCAGATTGCTCGAACTTGGAGGTACGATGCTTGCAGAGCACTGCCGCCGCTGTGGCGCGCCGCTGTTTCGGTATCAGGGAAATGTCGGCTGCCCGATCTGCGATTTTAGAATGGTGGAGCAGGAAATGGGCGAAGTGAGCGAAGAGCGAGAAGATACAGAAGAGAAGGGCGAGCCGGGCGGCGGGAGG
>CBDAFH010000041.1:0-14374 GCA_965195165.1 uncultured ANME-2 cluster archaeon
CGACCCTGCATGTGGAACCGGTGGCTTCTTCCTTGCATCGTATGATTTTATCAGCAATCCGGAAAATTGCAGTTTGGACAAAGAGCAAAAGGAATTTCTCAAAGACAGGACATTTTCAGGAAATGAGATTGTTGCAAGCGCAAGAAGAATGTGCCTCATGAATATGTTCCTTCATAATATCGGCGAGATTGACGGTGAGTCTTCCATATCAGCAGTAGATTCACTCATATCCGATCCGGGCGACAGTTATGATTATGTGCTGACCAATCCTCCTTTCGGTAAAAAAAGCAGCATGACTTTTACCAATGAAGAAGGGAAACAGGAAAAAGAAGACTGTGTGTATAACCGCCAGGATTTCTGGGCAACCACTTCTAACAAGCAGTTGAACTTTTTACAGCATATCCATACTCTCCTGAAATCAGACGGATGCGCAGCAGTTGTTCTGCCTGATAATGTACTTTTTGAAGGAGGTGCTGGAGAAACCGTCCGTAAAAACATACTTAAAACAACAGATTTGCATACAATTTTACGACTTCCGACAGGTATTTTTTACAAGCAGGGTGTAAAAGCAAATGTTCTGTTCTTTGACAATAAACCCGCAAGTAAAGACCCCTGGACAAAAGAGGTATGGATTTATGATTTTCGCACCAATGTTCATTTCACACTGAAAAAGAACCCGATGAAATTTGAGGATTTGAAGGATTTTATCAGATGTTACAATCCTGAAAACAGACATAAGAGAAAAGAAACGTGGTCGGAAGACGATCCAGATGGACGCTTTAGAAAATTCTCTTATGATGAAATAGTTTCAAGAGTTAAAACGAATCTCGATATTTTCTGGCTCAAAGATAAAAGCCTGGCTGATCTGGATAACTTGCCGGACCCGGATATACTGGCAAATGAGATTATTGAAAATGTAGAAGCTGGGCTTGAAAGTTTTAGGGAAATAGTTGAAACGATGAATGGTGAATAATAAGTTCCGCCGTCCATGCACCCCCGGATCCAAACCCCCACAAAACCCTCGTAATAAAACAATGACCCCCCTCACACCCACCCCACACCCGCGCACGCTCTTCTGCCCCGAATGCGGCAGAGAGACGACTGAGTTCTACAACAACCGGTGCAGAGACTGCTTCTGTAAAAGCGTAACCCTGCTCGAGTGCCCGCCCATCATAAAGATCCGCATCTGCCCGGTCTGCGGCGCATATCACACCGCGGGAAAGTGGATCGAAGCGCCCGGCATGAAAGAGATGTTCCTCTCTGAAATATCAAGATCGGTAAAGGCGCACCCTGACGCAAAGGACATAAAACTCGATTTCTATGAAGAAGAACTCGATCCGTCAAGATATCTGGTACATATCTCTGTAAGCGCGGTTCTAAGCGGTCTTGACATCTCCGCAACCGAGGATACCGAGATACGGATCAAGAGAGAGACCTGTGATGCCTGCAGCAGGATTGCAGGTGGCTATTATGCCGGAATCCTCCAGTTGCGGGCAGATCACCGCCATATCACTGAAGAAGAGATCGAACGATGCATCCAACTGGCAGACCACCGGTTAAACAAGCTCACGTCAAAGGGAGATCGGTTTGCATTCGTTTCCAAGATCGAGGAACTGAAAGAAGGGGTCGATCTCTACATCGGGTCGATCAGCGCATGCAAGCAGGTGGGAAACGCTATCATCAAGGAACTCGGCGGGACGTCCGCCATATCATCATCGCTCGTCGGCAAAAAGGACGGCGAGGATCTGTACCGGGTTACCTGCGCGGTGCGGCTTCCTGAGTTCGTGCGTGGCGATGTCGCGTCCATAGAGGGCAGTGTGATCGAGGTTACGCATCAGGACAAGCAGATTCACGGAACCGATCTCTATGAGGGCTCAAAGGTATCGTTTGATGCTGCCGTGCCTGCTGTGAGACTTGGCAGCCGGAAGGATGCTGTGACCGCGGTTCTGGTCGCGATCGAGAAGGATACAGTTCAGGTGCTGGATCCTGAGACGTACGAGACCGTTCTTCTGAAGGCACCTGCGTTTTTACATGCGGAAGCTGGAAGCGACGTCTGCGTGATCAAGACGGTGGAGGGGTTGTTTCTGCTTCCGTAAAAACCACATTATGATATCGAGCAGGTTCAAACCCACTGTGATTTCACTACACTATCCGATTGTGCCCCGCACATATTGAACATACGATTAAGCGCCTCAGGTCTCATAGGGTTCATCACTTGTTCAGTCAGATGTTTCATCATCGGCGCCAATTGCCACCAGTCGCCACTTCCTAGGTTTTCAGAATTTCAGAACCACTTTCCAGCCGTACGTACCGCATGAGCGATCAGGTCGGCGCAGGACTCCATATCCGCAAGCGACAGGACCTCAACCGGTGAGTGAAGGTATCGCGTCGTGACACTGATCACGCCGGACGGTATTCCGGCACGAGTCCGACTGATTGCGGTCGCATCGGTGGTGCCGCCGTCTGATACGTCAAGTTGATGCGCGATCTTGTCCTGCAGTTTCATCGCCGTTTCAGCCGCATGAAAGACTAATCATCGAAATACAGTACTTTCTTTGCTTTTTTCAAATAATCCGGACGAAGTAAATAGAAGCTCCGACTGCACTGCAATCCGGCAGTCGGCAGTTGGGGCTGGCATCCCTGCCAGGGTGCGCGGAGTGATGGCAGCAGATGATACTGGGACGGACGAGCCGGTGGTTTCGGTGGTGGTGGAAGGCAAAAGATTGAATGCGGATAACGTTTTAAACTCGTATGTAAACTTATACAGGTGAAAAGATATGATCAGTGAGGCAGAACTTGTGGAACGGCTCGCCCCGATTGTAGAGGAAAGGGTACGATATAAGGTGGTTCGAAGCATCATCGACACGCTTGAGGAGCAGTGCTATCCACCGGAAGAGATGTTTCGAGAGGAGTTTATAAAAAGGGCGGAAGCAGCGGAAAAGAATGCAATGGCGGGGAAAAGTAAACACTACACTTATGACGAATTCAAAAAGGAATTTTTACATGGAGGGGGATGATGAAACCGCCATACGACATGGAAGTCGTAGATAAACTAAGAAAAGACATTGGGCGATTGGAAAGAAGAGATGAGATAGTTTATAATGCCATAATAAAGAGGATGCTTCGTATCGCAGAAGATCCTTATCTCGGCAAACCTCTGAAGGGCGCACTCAAAGGTAAGAGAAGAGTTCATGTCGGGCATTTTGTGCTGATTTACGAAATAGGTGAAAACGAGCATAAAGTAATTTTTCTGGAGTTTGCACATCATGATGAGGCATATAAGAGAATGTGATCGGGAGATAACCAACATGGCATTGAAAGAATGTTGGAAATGAAATTAAGGCAAGAAAGCACCCCTCGGGTGCAAATCAATTGTAGCTCTAGCTAAGCACCGGGTGGTTCCAATCGGGTAATTTGCATCCAAAAACTTCGTTTTCTTTTTGGTAGTCTCTTCTCATAGTACACGAATGTCACTTTCTCACCGCAATTTGCAGCAATTATAATTATGGACTGAAAATTTGTTTGGCGCGTGCTATCAGCACATTAGGCACGTAATAAACGCAATATAAAGTACAAAATCCGCACCTCTGCATGGTTTGCCATAAGTCTTCCCGGAATCGTAAAAAGCGCCTCAGGTCTCATAGGGTTCATCACTTATTCAGTCAGATGTTTCATCATCGGCGCCGCTTGCCACCAGCCGCCACTTCCCAGGTTTTCAGAATTTCAGAACCACTTTCCAGCCGTACGTACCGCATGAGCGATCAGGTCGGCGCAGGACCCCATATCCGCAAGCGACAGGACCTCAACCGGCGAGTGAAGGTATCGTGTCGTGACACTGATCACGCCGGACGGTATTCCGGCACGAGTCAGACTGATTGCGGTCGCATCGGTGGTGCCGCCGTCTGATACGTCAAGTTGATGCGCGATCTTGTTCTTCTCCGCAGTCTCTCGCAACCACGCGAGCACCTTTGGATGCGTGATCACACCCCTTCCGCCGGCATCCATCACCGTGATTGCCGCACCCTTGCCAACCTCCATCGCGGACTCGTCTTTGGTGATGCCCGGATGATCGCCTGCTATGCAAGTATCGATCGCGAGCGCAACATCCGGATCGAGCCCGAATGCAGCCGTTCTCGCGCCTTTTAAGCCCACCTCTTCCTGAACCGTGAAGACTGCGTGTACGGTCGGCTTGACATCGCCGATACGCTTCATCACCTCAATAAGCAGTGCCGCACCAGCGCGGTTATCGAGTGCCTTTCCGGTAACGCGGTCGCCTGCAAGTCTCACGAGATTCTGGTCGATTGAGACCGCGGTTCCGATCTCGATACCCATATCAGCGACCTCGTCTGCCGATGATGCACCGACATCGATGAACATGTCCTTGGCTTCCACCGGCTTCTTTCTCTCGTCTTCCTTCATGACATGCGGGGGCTTTGATCCAATCACACCGAAACACGGATCTTTTGAGTGAACGATGACTCTCTGGTTGAGCAGAGTCTGATCAAACCACCCGCCGACCTTCACGAACTTCAAGAATCCATTTTCATCGATATTCTTGACCGCAAGCCCGATCTCATCGATATGTGCAGCAAGCATGATGCTCGGGGAGGTGCCCTTCTTCGTAACGATCAGGTTTCCGGGCATGTCCACCCGAACATCCCCGTACGAGGATAGTTCCTGGCGGACAATCGCACGAACGTCGCCCTCGTATCCGGAGATTCCGTGAGCATCTGATAGCCGCTGCAACAGATCGTACATGACTATCCGAACAGTGCACCAAGTCCGGCCATGCCAGACTCTTCTTCTTCTTCCTTCTTCTCTTCTTCTGCTTCCTCTTCGACAACCGGTGCTGCTTCGGCAGCCGCTGATGCTGCTGGAGCCGCGCCACCTGCTGCTACTGCAACCGGCGCCACAGCGGCCTGTGCGATCGCACTCTCGATATCTACATTCTCGAGTGCTGCGACAAGTGCCTTTGCTCTCGAAGCGTCCACGTCGATGCCTGCCGCACCGAGTATGCTGGTGATTCCTTCCTCGGTTATCTCTTTTCCAGCGCTGTTCAACATTAATGCTGCATATATATATTCCATATTTATTACACCTCTTGTTTAGTATTATCTTATCCGAAAAGAAGACCAAGCCCTTCTGCCGCTTCCTCTTCTTTCTCTTCTCCCTCGCCTTCCACGTTTTCCTCTACCGCTTCCTCTTCAGTCTCCGCCTCTGTTGCAGAAACTGCCTCTTCCATCCCTTCTCCTGCCACCGCCTCTACCCCTGCCATGAGCAGCCCTTGGAGCGACTCTCCAAGCGCCTCCGGATCTGTTATGCTTACTGCAAGCGCAATCGCACTCGACTGCGCCTTTGATAGCAGCAGATCGATGATGGCAGGTACAGGTATAGCAGAATTTATGGCGAGGTTTCTCGCCTCGGAAACCGCCTTCGTGAGTAGTGTCGGAATCGTTACCGGGGTTGGGTATGCGAGGACGATCGCGAGATTGAATGCGCCCGTTGTCGCTGTTGCGATATCGGATGCGTACTTCGCCTCATCGATATCCAGTACATCTGCCTCCAGAATCATGCCGTTGTCATAGACCGTGCGGAGATCGAAACCGACTGTCATCGGGTATATATCGAGCCGTGTGAGCATCTCAGAGAGTGCACGCGATACTGCCTCGCCTTCGTGCGCGACAACCTTGGTCTCACGGATCACGACTTTCCCTTTATCGATTCTGGCTGGTATGCCCGCGTTCTGCAGATCACCCACGATCGGTCCTGGTGCAAAGGAGGTTGGACCCCCCTCGACTGTGATGTCGGCTGGTGCAATAGCACCTGCCCTGATCGGAGCCTCTGTTTTACTGGACTTAAGCAAACTGAAGAGTTTGAAAGGGTTTAAATCCGTGAAAATAAGCGCGGTCTGATCGCCAACAGACGATCCCATAGGACTTAGATCGTCGCCAAATTCATCGAGAGCACGGTGTATGAGGTTATTTCTGTAGATGCGTATCTTTACAACATCCTTCATGTTGCGGCGCATCTCTTGCAGTTGCTTTGCCGGTATGTCGCGAATTCCTGCAACCCCAACAACCGAGTATTTGCTGACCAACTGCTTGATGCTCTCGATCTCGTCGATCTTCCACTGCGGAACGTGTGCTGTGCGGTGTTCTGTCGCTGCATCCGTAACCATCACAATCACCTCACCCTCGCTGATTTGCCCATCGTTGTGGTCACATAGATGGATTTGATGTTCTGCACACCCTTGTCCAGCACCTGTTCGAGTCTGGTGACCACGGCTTCGATGTTCTCTGCGACCTCCTCTGCCGACATATCCCGCCGCCCGATAGGGGCGTGGAAGGTCATCCGATCCTTTGACCTTATTTTTATGCTGCTCCTGGTTTTGTGGATGATCTGGGCGACGTCCTTGTCAGGCGTCAGCGGCTCAGGCATCTTGCCCCTCGGACCGAGAATCTTACCGAGAATCTTACCGATGGCTGGCATGTATGCGACCTCTGCAATGAAGAAGTCGTAGCTTTCAGCAAGGTCCCTTGCCTTGTTCTTATCATCGCCATAATCCTCGATCGTTTCAGGGTCGATGACCAGGTCCGCGCCCGCCTCCTTCGCCAGTAGTGCGGTCTCGCCGCGTGCGAAGACTGCAACCGCGATCGGTCTGCCAAGCCCGTGCGGGAGTATGAGCTCCTCGTCCACACGGAACCGCGGCTGGCTCAAATCAAGATTCTTCAAATTGATCGCCAGATCCATACTTTCTGTGAAATTCCTGGACGGAGAATCATCCAGTAACGTGTTAACAGCGTTTATTGTTTGTTCGTTCATGAATCCACCATCGTAGTCGTATCGACTCTTCGGTCTGCTACGAATGAGTTATATTACACTGGTCGGGCTGTACTTTAATGTATCGGTCGAGGCGGCTTTGTGTGCAGTCCCAAAACCACAAACACACGAAACCAAAATGCCCCCAAATGCTCTTGAAAGTCGTACTTGAAAGAATTTATACTGGGCCCCTATTCAAAAACGTGGCTGCACCCTATAAACGGGCATATCACATAAATTCCGACCAGAATGAATAGAACCCATGCAAACCAGTTACACGATCCACAGAATTTGGCATAATGTGCCGCGATTGTGAAGATGAATACCGCAGCAAGCAGCATCAGTATCCTCATCGACCTGACCTTAGGATACTGTACGTTGCTGATCATCAGCGCCGTTAGCATGGCAAAGATGCAAGTTGTCGCGATCGCCAGATACTGCGAATCCATGAGATACAGCGAGAGCACAGCGAATGTGCCTGCCGCCGTGATCGGAAGACCGCGAAACATCGGGAGATCGATTATACCGAACCTGACAAGCCGAAGCGTCCCGCAGATTAAGTATGCGGCAGAGACTGCGCATACGAGGGCGTGATTGTAATCGCTGGTCATCGCATAATAGATGACAGCAGGAGCCACGCCGAAGGAGATGATGTCTGCAAACGAGTCGAGGTGCTCGCCGAAGACGCCGGACTCGAAGCGCCTTGCAACCGCACCGTCCACGCCATCTGCAAGTGCAGCTGCAAGGATGAGGATGATCGCGTCATAAACGTGACCGTTTAACACAAGAAGGATGGCTGTGAACCCAAACAATATGTTTAAGATCGTGACCAAGTCTGGCAGTCGGATCAACCGGATGATTCCAGTTTCGTGTTCGCTACTACTACTACTACTACTACTATTCATCATCTGATTCCTGATGTTTCTCGTGTTCCGGATCTCCGAATCGCGATTACGGTTTTGCCTGCATATACCTTGTCCCCCCGCCGTACGATCGGTTCAAATCCGGGAGGGATGGTCACATCCACCCTCGAACCGAACCGTATCATGCCGATGCGGTCGCCCCGCTTCACAAAATCCCCTTCCTTGATGTACGGCACGATTCTGCGCGTTATTGTACCTGCGATCTGCGTGACTGTGCACCCAACGTCATCATTTTCGATGGTAATCACATTGCGCTCGTTTCTAACCGAGTCTTTCGTGAAAGCCGGGATGCGGCTCCCCTTTATGTACCGGATGGACTTGATCCGCCCGGAGATCGGGGTCCTGTTAACATGCACGTCATTGAAATTCATGAAGATATGCACCTCGCCATTCTCGGAAGCCATGACCCTACCATCGGCGGGCGATAGCATCACAGGTCTGCCAGAGACCTCATCCGGATCCGGTGCACGGGTTGGGTCCCGGAAAAAGGCAAGGAATAATATCGTTAGTAAAATAAAAAAGTATGCGACGATGCGAAATCCGGGGTCGTAGAATGCAGCCACCGAGGATAACAGGGCGCAAGCCCATACAGTGAGGATCCACCAGATAGAACCCTTCGCAATCCAGATCCTCATGCGCCCTCCTCGCCCTTTACGTACGCACGCAGGAGTCGGATCATCCGGTCGATCACGTCCATGAGTTCAGGAAGCGACTGCATCACGACATAAGCGATCACAAAGAGCGCGATCCCGGAGCCGAGCTTCGCGATATAATTATGCGCAATATCAAAGCTATCCAGAACCCATACATGATCCGCAATCTGAAAAGTGTGTTCACCAAACCAGTCATATCCGGTAGCAACGACGACAAAGACATTCCTGACCAGATTCAGCATGTAAATCACCGGAACCGAAGCTGCGAATGCGATCAGGGTTCTTTTTGCAGATGCACGCACGCAGAAGATCAGCCCCATAAAGATTGCGATGCTCTCGATAGCAGTACACGCAAGAATGATCCTGACATTATGATCATTCAGTTCGATCTGATTCCAGTATACCAGTTCTGCAGGTATATTGAACAGATGCAGGATATAAACGACCTGATTTGCAGCGACTGCGATCAGGAATGTGTTGAGAAGCCCTATCTCGGCAAACGGATAGTAAAACAGACCTCCGAGTGCTGCTGCTGTTGTTATTGTCAGAAGCGTGCTCTCGGAATCCTCGTAATGCATGTAGTTCCGAAGCATTGCGTGCGATAGGATCAGGCAGAAGATCGATACCGCAAGCACCAGCACAACATTGACGTAATCGTTAATCTCGATGTAGTGGACCGGCTGGAGCGCCCAGTGCACCGCAAAGAAGAACCAGCCCGCGGCCCCTATCAGAAAACGGTACCGCCGGTACCTGCCCGGTAGTGCGGATGCCGCAATCAACAACACAAGCGCAACGCATAGTACTTCTACAATCATCACATCACCTTTTGAGATTAGATGGTGTTATTTGGTATAATAACCTTTCATCCGTCAAATAAGGAAATCTGCAATCCGATCCGCTATCACCCTTCCGCAGTACACGCATTGCAGTTCGACCCTCTCGCCGCGGCGTATCACAAATCTTGGCTTCACAGGCTCATCCGTGTTTGTGATGCAGTTTGGGTTTATGCACCGGACCACGCCCTCGATCTGCGATGGAAGGATCACTCTGTGCTTTTCCACGACCTCGTAATCGCGTATGATGTTGATCGTTGCATCAGGAGAGATGAGCGCAATCTTATCCACTTCCTCTGGCTTTAGTTCCCTGCCTTCGATCTTGACGATGTCTTTCTTCCGATCAGAGACGTTCATAACGACGCTCACAACCTCTTCCGGTCGGTCCATGATGCCGAGGATGCGCAGCACGTTAAGCGCCTGTCCGGCAGTGATGTGGTCGATCACGGTACCGTTCGTAATCCTCTTGACCCGCAGTTCCCGGTCATTGTGTCCATCAGGTTTCGTTTTCATCCCATCACCATCGAAAGGATCGCCATGCGCACAGGAACGCCGTAGAACGACTGTCTGAAGTATATGGCGTGTCTGCTTGCATCTACCTCCGGGTCGATCTCATTTTCCCTCGGAAGCGGATGCATGATGATCAAATTGTCTTTCACATCTTTCAAGGTTTCCTTTGTTATTTTATAGCTCCCTACGACCGACTGATACTCGCTCAGGTCTGGAAATCGCTCTTTCTGAATCCTTGTCAGGTACAGTACGTCCACCGCATCGATGACGTCATCGATATCAGCCGTCTCCATGATCTCAGTCCCGCTCTCGATCAGACCGTCCTTCATCAAGTCAGGCATCTTCAATTGATCAGGCGAGACAAGATATATCTCAGCGTCATAGAGCGAGAGTGCATGGGCAAGTGAATGAACTGTCCTGCTATACTTAAGGTCCCCAACAAGCGCAATCTTTGATTTATTCAGTTTTCTTTCCTTCCTTATCGTGTACAAATCCAGAAGCGTCTGTGTCGGATGCTGCCCTGCGCCATCGCCGGCATTGATGACAGGAACTGAAGAGAATTCAGACGCCATCCGGGCTGCGCCCTCCTTTGGATGGCGGAGCACGATTGCATCAGCATATCCGCTGATGACCGAGATCGTATCCGCGAGATTCTCGCCCTTAACGGCAGATGATGTCTCGATTGCTCCGAGATCGATGACATCGCCGCCGAGCCGTTTCATTGCGACATCGAATGAGAGCCGGGTCCTGGTGCTCGGCTCATAAAAGAGCGTCGCAAGTATCCTGCCGGATAACGCATCTGATGATCCGGTGTGCGCAACAGGTTCGAGTTCTGCGGCAAGGTCGAGGATGCGGTCGATCTCATCGCGCGAAAAGTCCTGTATCGTGATGACGTGCTGCATCACGCGGTCATCATCTCGCTGCCCCAATTTATGCACGATATAACAATTGCGTTCATGCGTTAAAAATCCTTGTAACCTTTCACGCCGACCGCCACATAAGGGTTTATGTGTTTGCATGTTCAAACCAGTTATAAAAACTGACACCAAAGATACGAAAATGTACAAAAAGCTCACAATCAACGGTTTCAGAGGGATAAAACATTTAGAGGTAGAGGATTTTCGGCAGGTTAATTTAATCGTAGGAGAAAATAATTGCGGCAAAACAGCCCTTTTGGAGTGTTCATTCCTACTCACAGGACCAACTAATCCACAGTTACCTCTAAAAATAAATGCACTCAGAGAGTTTGGCGTAGTTGATGAAAACATGTGGAGCGTGTTCTTCAACAAACTGGATATTAATTCGGATATTAAACTATCAGGTGAATTGGATAAGCCAAGAGAAGAGAGGAATTTGGTAATTAAACCAAATATGAAATCTGCTACGCGGTCCATGACCACAACTGATAAAAAATCGATCGACGTTGGAGACAGTTACACCGGGTTGGCACCGATCATGAATGGTCTGATTTTAGATTATTCTTTTGTAAAAGGCAGAGCTAAAAAATCCAAAAAACCCATCACTACAAAAGTCATCGCAACGAGCAACGGAATAGAATTTGAGACGCCGAAGGATTACGAAGAAGCATTGAGGGGCGTATTTATCAATGCAAAAACCGTTTCCGGAGATATGGGTAGACGGTTTAATGAGATTCAGATAAGAAAACAGACCGATCGGATTGTCAAGGTATTGCGTCAGATAGAACCCTCACTGGTTGATCTGTCGTTGGGCGCAGATGGGATCGTGTATTGTGATATTGGGCTTGATCGATTGCTACCTCTGAATGTTATGGGGGATGGTATGTTCAGACTCTTATCCATCATCCTGGCTATATTAGACGCGCAGGATGGAATTGTTCTGATCGATGAAATAGAGAACGGATTTCACTACTCATCACAGGAAATTTTATGGGATGCTATTTTTGAATCCGCAAAGGAATTCAATGCCCAGATATTTGCTACAACTCATTCTATGGAATGCACCGAAGCTTTCAGTTCTTCTTATTCGCGAATAGGGGAAAATAACGATGATATCACAAGGTTATATCGGATTGAAAGGGAAGGTGATGATTTTAGAGTAGTGAGTTATGATCATGACCTACTTGAGGCATCTCTTGATAGTGGTTGGGAGGTGCGTTGATGGAAGAGAAACCCAAACCTAAACCTATTCGTGAAAAGAAAGTATTAGCAGTCGAAGGAAAGGACGAAGTCAATTTTTTGATGCTTTATTGAAACATTCGAGAATTGCCGGTTTCGACATACGCGATGTTGGTGGAAAGGATAAATTCAAAAAGAAGTTGCCTGCTTTAGTCCAAGCGACTGGGTTTGCAGATGTGGAGATTCTTGCGGTGATTCGTGATGCTGACAACGATCCTGATGCAGCATTCGACAGTGTAAGAAATGTCTTGAGAAGTCAAGTCTCGAAGAGTCAAAAGTTGGAACCACCCGACAGGATGAATCAGTTTTCCGATGGCAATCCCAGGATAGGGGTTTTTATCATGCCTGGCAATTCTGATACCGGGATGCTGGAGGACTTATGTCTAAAAACGGTCGGAGAACATCCTGCAATGGAATGTGTGAACGCTTTTATCGATTGTGCATCAGGATTGAACAATCCTCCGAAGATCATGGCAAAAGCGAAAGCACAAGTGTTTTTGGCTGCTATGCCGAAAATTGCAAATTCTGTAGGAGTGGGAGCTCAAAAAGGTTATTGGAATCTCGATTCTGATGAACTGGATAACCTGAGATAATTTATAGATAATCTGAGATGAGATGTGCAATTTGCATCACATTTCACGCCTGCCGGTACGATCCGAGCACCTTTAACCTCGCGACCGTCCCCTCGATCGACTGCACAGCATCATGGATCTTGCTGTCGTGAATGTGTCCCTGAAAGTCGATATAAAAGAGATACTCCCCGAGCGCCTTCCGGGTCGGGCGTGACTCGATCTTCGTGAGGTTGATACCCCGCGATGAAAACTTGCCAAGCAGTTCATGAAGTGCACCGGGTCGATCTTTGTGCAGATCCACGATGATCGATGTCTTGTCCTGCCCGGTCGGTGGTGGAACAGCGGTTCCGAGCACGATAAATCTGGTATGGTTCTCATCGACGTCCTGAATCTCTTCAAAAAGTATTTTAAGACCGTATCTCAGCGCGGTATCCGCGGATGCGATCGCTGCAATCCCATCCTGCGCCGATGCAAGTTCCGCGGCGTGCGCTGTGCTTGCAGCCACCTGAATCTCTGCATCGCTAAAATGCCTCTGCAAAAACCGCCTGCACTGCGCGGTAGCCTGCGGATGCGAGATGATCGTTTTGATGGATGCGGTCTCGCTTCTTGCAAGCAGGGCGTGTTGTATCGGAAGGATGATCTCGCCAATGATCGTTACATTATATTTCAGCAGCGCTTCGAGCGTTGCCCCGACTGAGCCCTCAAGCGAGTTTTCTACCGGAACAACTCCGAAATCTACCCGGTTTCCAACGGAAGCCGCAATCTCGCCGACGTCACTGAAATACACAAACTCAGCCGGATGGTTACTCCATCTCTTTGCTGCCTGTTCGCTGAATGTGCCTGCTGGTCCGAGTACCCCGATCGCCATCTTGCGGTCGCCGCGGTTTATTGCGCTGCCGATCACGACAGAGAAGAGATCTGCCTTGGCTTCGGGAGGGTTCTCGGTCGTACCGACTGCGATCCGCTCATCAGGGTACGCCACCTGCTCGCATACCGCAACAGGGATCGCGAACCCATGATCCAGCAGGAACTTTGAAACTTCCTGCAGATCGAACCGTGCATCAGGAAGGACGAAGACGGTCTTGCCAAGTTCCAGTTCGGATAAGATCATCTCCTTTGCGCGATTGATATCGCGGGCATGTGCCGTCACTGCAGCAAGCTCGGTCTGCTCGATCTTGAGTCTTGCAGACACGATCTGCATCGATGAGATCCCGGACACGATCGCATCGCCCGCTTTTGCAAACCGTCCGAGACCGGAGAGCATTGGGTCGCCTGTCGAGAGTACCACGGCACCATCAGGCAGTTCCGAAATCCTCTTGTAGTCCTCGATCTCATGGCAATCGCTCCTGATATGATCTTTCGCCAGTTCGATCGCACGCTTCGACCCGTAGACCACGGATGCGTTCTCGATTGTATCGATCGCCTCTGCGGTCAACAGATTCCTGCCTGCGCCAACGCCTACGATCTTCATCGTGGAAACTATGCGGCGAATGGTATTAAACGAGTTGGGTTCGCCCGGACGAGTTGGCAACCCCGAAACGAAAACTTTAAATATGCTGCTGCCTTATATAAAATGGGTTGAATCATGAAAAGCAGGATCGGAACAATGGGTTTGGTAGCTTTGACATATGTAGTAATGGTGAGGCGGAAATAATTGTCTCTCTTTTTCACTCGTTACTGTACAGATCCGTGCATCCGAACATCCATGCAATCCGGCAGCACAATCGCGATTGGGGGCTGAGGTGAGAAGACGGATCTGATAACAGTAATAATCATACTCGCAATCACAGGCATCGCGGTCGGGCTTGCGAGCGGGCTGCTCGGCGTCGGAGGGGGTTTCATCATGGTTCCGGTGCAGTTCTGGGTATTTCAGGCGATGGGCAGTCCTCCGGATATCGCGATCCTGCT
>CBDAFH010000042.1:0-5163 GCA_965195165.1 uncultured ANME-2 cluster archaeon
TTGATCGCTGCACTGGATGTGGAGCCTGTGCCAACGTCTGCAAGATAGGGGCGATCATTGAGGTTGCGGATAAACCGGTGCAGGAGACTATGTCTGTGCCCGCCGCAATCGCGTCCGGCGTTGCAACTGCCATTGGGGCTGTCGGAAACGCGGTCAAGCGATACGCAAGTAGTAGCACCTCTACCGGCTCCCGTCAGGGCGGTGGTATGGGGCGCGGAGGCGGTCGTGGCAGTGGTAGCAGTGGTAGCGGTGGTGGACGTGGCGGAGGCGGTCGCGGTATGAATAAACAGAACAAAAGGAGGCGGTAACAATGCCAAGAGGAAGAGGTTTTGGAAGAAGAGGCTATGGATTCTGCAGACAGTATCCATTGCTTCCGACGGGATCGATACCTGCGGGAATAGCGTATCCATGGTTCTATCCATGGTTCCCAAGAGGTGGATACACGGGTTATTATAGGTGATAAAAATGAATGGATGGTACGAAGAGATCGACCCCTATTATTGGGGCAGATGCAGAAGGTTCCCGTGGCTGCCAAGACGGTGGTGGGCTATGCCGGCTACGCCGTATGCACCGCCGGCACCTGCATCGGTGCCAAGTTATGCACCGCCGGTCTATGCACCACCAGCATGGACTGAAGAGCAGGAACTCGCAATGCTCGAGTCTCAGGCAGCGATGCTTGAGCAGCAACTGGAACAGATCAAGAAAAGACTTGAGGAGGTGAAGAAATAATGCAAATGGGTTCAGGAAGAGGAGGCGGCATGGGCAGAGGCGGCGGAAGACAGCATCTCGGCCCTGCTCAGTCGTGCAGATGCCCGAACTGCGGATACACACAGCCACATCAGCCGGGTGTGCCGTGCCTTAATCAGGCATGTCCGAAATGCGGAACAAGAATGGTGGGTGCATAACCTACCATTTTGGTATTTTATGGTCTCAATAATTCCCATAGTTGGCGGTTCGAATACGGGAATTTCCGGCAACGTTTTTATGGATGTGATTGCGCACTCAGAAGAGCGATATTGGGCTGAAGTTGGTTAGGAAGGGAATGTCTTTAATTAGAGTCATGTGCCATACAACATAAGAAAGAAGTACATCCGCATTGTTTATCCGGGGTCATCATGAACAAAACAACAAAAGAATTACCCCTTCGATATGTAGAACGGGAGTTGCAACTGATCAGCATCGATCCTCTGGTAATGTTCGACCAGATGGGGATCATTCTGGATGTTAACGATGCCATGTCCCGGGTTACCGGCAGATCCCTAGATGAGTTGATAGGAACGCCGTTTGTCGACTATTTCACAGATCCCGAAAGGGCGTACAAAGGTGCGATGCTGACCTTTGAGACCGGGGAGGTTCGGGATTACGAACTGGTCATGAAAGCTGGGGACGGAACCGAGACCGTTGTTTCATACAACGCTTCGATCTACAAGGATCAGAAAGGAAACGTGGTTGGTGCCTTTGCCGCTGCCCGTGACATCACAGAGCACAAGCGCGCAGAGCAGGAAATACAGGAGCTTCAGCACTACAATCGAGGATTGATTGAGACAAGCCTCGATCCTCTTGTAACCTTCGACAAAGAAGGGATCATCCTGGATGTGAACGGGGCTACGGTTCAAGCTACCGGAAGAACCCGGAAGGAGTTGATAGGAACACGGTTTGCCGACTATTTTACAGATCCTGAAAGGGCATACAAAGGTGCGATGCTGACCTTTGAGACCGGAGAGGTTCGGGATTACGAACTGGTCATGAAAGTCAGGGACGGAACCGAGACCATCGTCTCATACAACGCTTCGGTCTACAAGGATCAGACAGGAGAGGTAGTTGGTGCCTTTGCCGCTGCCCGTGACATCACCGATCAAAAAAATGCTGAAATTGCGCTGCGCGAGAGCAAAGCAGAACTCGACCTGATCTTCCGGATCGCTGCTGATGGAATGTGTGTAATAGATGCTGATTTTAACGTCCTCAGGGTGAACAAGACCTTTATCCGGATGGTGGACCTGGATGAGGATGAAATCATCGGTAAGAAATGCTACGATGTCTTCGGCGGGGAACTCTGCCGTTCAAAAGATTGTCCACTTAAGAGGATGAAAAAGGGAGAGCAGTTTGCTGAACAGGAATCTGTCAAGGAGCGATCAGACGGCAAAGAGATACCGGTTATCGTGAATGCTGCAAGATTAGATCGGGACGGTAAATTTGTTGGGATTGTAGAGGATTTTAAGGACATTACCGATCGCAAGCAGGCTGAAGAAGAAATTCGTGAGCTCCAGCGCTACAATCGCGGATTGATTGAGGTAAACCTTGATCCTCTGGTAACATTTGATCATAAAGGGATCATTATGGATGTGAACGGGGCTACAATTCAAGCTACCGGAAGAACCCGGAAGGAGTTGATAGGAACACCGTTTGCTGACTATTTCACAGATCCCGAAAGGGCGTACAAAGGTGCGATGCTGACCTTTGATACCGGAGAGGTTCGGGATTACGAACTGGTCATGAAAGCCTTGGACGGAACCGAGACCGTTGTTTCATACAACGCTTCGGTCTATAAGGATCAGGAAGGAAACGTGGTTGGTGCATTTGCTGCTGCTCGTGACATCACCGATCAAAAAAATGCTGAAATTGCGCTGCGCGAGAGCAAAGCAGAACTCGACCTGATCTTCCGGATCGCTGCTGACGGCATGTGTGTAATAGGTGCTGATTATAACATCATCAAGGTGAACAAGACCTTTATCCGGATGGTGGGTATGGATGAGGATGAAATCACTGGCAAGAAATGCTACGATGTCTTCAGAGGGGAACTCTGCCATTCAAAAGATTGTCCACTTGAGAAGCTGAAAAAGGGAGAAGAGTTTGTTGAACAAGAATCTGTCAAGAAGCGATCAGACGGCAAAGAGATACCGGTTATTGTGAATGCTGCAAAATTGGATCGGGACGGCAAATTTGTTGGGATTGTGGAGGATTTTAAGGACATTACCGAGCGCAAACAGGCTGAAGAAGATATTCGTGAGCTCCAGCGCTACAATCGTGGATTGATTGAGGTAAACCTCGATCCCCTGTTCACATTCGATCATAAAGGGATCATTATGGATGTTAACGGGGCTACAATTCGAGCTACCGGCAGAACTCGGGAGGAGTTGATAGGAACTCCGTTTGCAGATTGTTTCACAGATCCTGAAAAGGCGTACAAAGGTGCCATGCTGACCTTTGAGACTGGAGAGGTTCGGGATTATGAACTGGTCATGAAAGCCGTGGACGGAATCGAGACTATGGTTGCTTGCAACGCTTCGGTCTACGAGGATCAAAACGGAAACGTGGTTGGTGCCTTTGCCGCTGCCCGCGATATCACAGAACGCAAAGCCGCGGAACACGAGTTGCGGGAAACTGTCAAGAGGCTCGAGGAGTACACCAATCGCATCAATAATCTCGTGGTGACCATGCTCGGGGAGATTGCAGTCAAATAATGTTGGTCACAACTTCCGCCGACCGTTTTCATATAGGCGTTCCCTGCACAATAAGGAGATTTTTATAAAATGAGTGTAGATATCGACGAACTGGCAAAACGGCTGGAAACGCAGTTGTTAGAGGATGCTAAAGAAGTGTTCTCAGAGACGGTGATCGAATATGCCTACAATCCAAGAAACGTGGGGGAGCTCAGTGATGCGGACGGAGTCGGGAAGATAACAGGCACCTGTGGAGATACGGTGCAGATACAGATCCGTGTTGAGAACGGCAGAATAAGCGAGAGCAGATTCATAACTGATGGCTGCGGCACGTCGATTGCATGTGGGAGTATGCTCACCGAGATGATCACGGATAAGACGATTGAGGCGGCGCTGGCAATCACGAGCGACGATCTCCTGCGCAGTCTGGACGGACTGCCTGAGGAATCTGTGCACTGTACGGTCCTTGCGGTGAACGTTCTGCGGGAAGCAATTGCTGATTATCGCGAATTGAGATCGAATAAGCAAACTACATGAAATAAACAGAGGTAAAAAGAATGAAAGTATGCATTCCAACAGAAAGAGAAGGCGGCATCGATGATGTCGTGGGTCAGCATTTTGGCAGGGTTCCAACATACACCCTCGTAGATCTTGAGACGGGCGAGGTTACGGTGATTCCGAATACCAGTGAGCATAGAGGCGGTGTTGGAGTGCCGCCAGAGTTCATATCGAAGACGGGCACTCATGTAATGCTCTGCTCTGGGCTGGGACCAAAAGCGGTTCATATGTTTGAAGAGTTCGGCATCGATGTCTTTGTTGGTGCAGAGGGTACGGTGCGCGATACGATTGAGGCATGGCAGCAGGGGCGGCTTACGGAAGCGACCGATGAGAACGCGTGTAAGGAGCACAGGGATCACTAACCAACGAGAGAGATGACCCAACAATGATCATATCAATAGCAAGCGGAAAAGGAGGTACAGGGAAGACCACGATAGCGGTAAATCTTGCGTTGTCGCTCCCCGATGTGCAGTTACTGGATTGCGATGTCGAAGAACCGAATTCGCACATCTTCCTTAAACCAGAGATAGAGGATGTAAAGTCAGCATGTACACTTATGCCCGAGATCGATAACGATTTATGCGATTACTGTGGAAAGTGTGCGGCTGCATGTGAGTATAACGCAATCGTCGTGCTCCCAACACAGGTCATGGTCTTTCCTGAACTCTGTCATGGCTGCGGTCTATGCTCCATGGTATGCCCGCGGGATGCGATCAGCGAGGAGCCAAGGGAGATCGGCGTTGTCAAAAAAGGGAGAAGTGGCGACAGCATAGAACTCGTGTATGGGCTGCTGAACATCGGTGAGATCATGGCAGCACCCCTGATCGACCACGTAAAAGAAGAGATCAATCCGGAAAAGACAGTGATCATTGATGCGCCCCCTGGAACCGCATGTCCTGTGATTGCAGCGATATCGGGCAGCGATTACTGCATTCTCGTGACAGAGCCAACGCCGTTTGGACTGTATGATCTGAAACTGATAGTAGAGGTGCTTAAAGTGCTAAAGATTCCTTCTGGTGTGGTCATAAATAAAGCGGGGATTGGGGACAGGGAGGTCTACGACTACTGCGAAGAAGAAGGGATTCCGATCTTGCTTGAGATTCCTTATGATAAGAAGATCGCAGAGTATTATTCGGAAGGCATGCCGTTTGTGAATGCGATTCCA
>CBDAFH010000043.1:0-3922 GCA_965195165.1 uncultured ANME-2 cluster archaeon
CGATCGGTAGCAAGTTCAGGGCTGGTCTCTATCCCTATCTGCCTTATTCCAAGCGTCTCCCCCCTTATATTCAGACAGACCGCGATATACTCAAGTAGTTTGGCATAACGAGCCGTCCCCGGTTCGAAGATCTGACCGGGCACCGGTATAATCTCGCATGAGACTTTTCCGTTGCCTTCTTCCGCCCAGAGCGTCACATCCACGAGATCTTCTCTGGGTGCCGTCTTTCTCAGTTCCTCCCGGAATACCACATGATGGCTTTGGAGATCGTGCCCGATGCGCAGCAGTAGCGCGTCTATCCGTTGAGTCACAGTTTCACTGGTAGAATCGGAAACCATCAATATCAAATATATAAACGGTTCATACCTAAAGTTTTGGATTGCACGGAAACGGTAGAAAAAAATAGATCAGGGGGCGGTGGCGCAAAGTGCGCAACCACCGATAACCCCCGGATTACTCACGTATATGCATACACATCAAACTCGGTGCACTGTCCGTACATCCGTGCAAATCCGGTCTCGTGTAGGCGGATGTACCTGGCGTTCGTCTGTGCAAATGGAATCTCCACGAAGGTACCGCCCTCGGTGATGGTGAACCCTGATACCAACGTATTCCAGTTCGCGGCATCGTTTGACACCTGGACATCAAGCGTCATCGGGGCATCCTTGTAGTAGATGATCGCCCGCACCTTGCTGACCTGCTTCACACTTCCGAGATCGAACTGTATCCAGCACGGTGGACCGTCGTACCTTGTTGTGAACCAGCGGGTTGCGGTGTTGTCATCGATCGCCTTTGCCGGAGTGTACGTGCTGCTGTAGTACGATGATGCTGTTGCAGCGACCGGATTAACCCATGTGCCGGTCGTGGATCCGGTAACCGTGATCGCTACGGTGTCGGTTCCGGTTGCCCCGTTGTCATCGGTAACTGTGAGTGTCGCCGAGTATGTTCCAAGGCTGGTGTATGTGTGTGTTGGATTCTGCGATGTTGAACTTGTGCCATCGCCGAATGTCCATTCGTACGAGGTGATCGTGCCATCGCTGTCAGTTCCTGTGCCTGTGAACGCTACCGTAATCGGCGCAATTCCGCTTGTCGGGTTTGCAGACGCTCCTGCAACTGGTGGCTGGTTTGCCGATTCGGTAACCGTGATCGCTACGGTGTCGGTTCCGGTTGCCCCGTTGTCATCGGTAACTGTGAGTGTTGCCGAGTATGTTCCAAGGCTGGTGTATGTGTGTGTTGGATTCTGCGATGTTGAACTCGCGCCATCGCCAAATGTCCATTCGTACGAGACGACCGTGCCATCGCTGTCAGTTCCTGTGCCTGTGAACGCTACCGTAATCGGCGCAATTCCGCTTGTCGGGTTTGCAGACGCTCCTGCAACCGGTGGCTGGTTTGTCCCCTCGTGGACTATGCCGGTAACAGTATACGCATAATTATACTTCTCAAGATTTCCGTACAGGACTCTCGCATAACCGTTCTCCCCCCAGCCCGATCCCCAACTGTTCTTGATGATCCAGCAACCCTCGGAATCGTCCCAGCCGACCAGTACCACAGCATGGTTTGCCCATCCGACGCCATCAGTGGCTGTCCATGCCGGTTCGTAGACCCCGCCTCTGTAGTAGAACCAGTCGTCTGGCACACTCAGCACGACAGACAGTGGACCATACTCCTGAAGAGCGGATTTGAATGCGTCCTTCGATGATGATACGTATTTATAATTTTCAATCTTCCATGGAGTCTCGTCCCAGCCAGAGCATGGCGCACATGCGCCGTTACTTCTGGTGTATGGGAAACAACTCCCCTCTGACACTCCCATGTCCCTGACATACTTAAGTGCCCAGTCGGGCCATCCGCCGCTGCAATCTCCAGCACTGC
Organism: uncultured ANME-2 cluster archaeon; assembly: GCA_965195165.1. Classification (GTDB taxonomy): domain Archaea; phylum Halobacteriota; class Methanosarcinia; order Methanosarcinales; family Methanogasteraceae; genus Methanogaster_A. The sequence continues at coordinate 1,873 of CBDAFH010000043.1, forward strand.
AGCAATCGGATACGAGATGCTGCTCTGATAGATCAATATCAATGTCCGGATCGTTTGCATAGATGTTGACCGCCGCCTCGACAACACCGATCGCGCTAAACGCCCAGCAGCTTCCACACGAACTCTGGCTCTTAACCGGCGTCATCCAGTCCTTGCCATCCTTGTTGCGCCAGTCGAATGATTCGGCATAAGTGACACTCGCCTTCAAAGACGGTTGCGCAAACTGCGCATCGTCCGGAATCGGACCTATTAGTGCGCCGCATAATTGCAGCTTCTCCTCTACCGTAAGTTCAGATACAGACGTTTCGCCTGCTGTCCAGTTACCCCCGTTTGCGTCTATTGCCTCCTGTATGGCATTCGTTCCCTCAAGTTCAACTTGCGATACGGACATACTAACCGGACCTGCCGAAACCGTGCAGACCATAGCCAATACTATAATCGATATCGCCAAGATGTTTACTAACCTGTGTTTGTACATTGTGGTTACCCCTTTTGTTGATTTTGGCTGCGTCATCGACATCCCCCACAGAGCCGATGCTCCACCTCCAATGTGAACTTTATACATTGTTATTATCATAATGAGATGTAATCGTATATAAACTTTGCGGAGGTATAGTGGTGTCAGGTTATTCTGGCGTCGAGGGATCATGGTTTCTGATACGATGATGTTTTATGGAACGGTCTGGAAATCGGAGTGTTTTTACTGGAATTTCAGATTGTGCCGGTTTAAACAAAGCCCTGCAGGTGATGCATAGTGATCCTGACACCATTTCCGGTCGGGGCGATGGTTGAATGATATAGTCCCAAAACCCTCAGGAGGAAAAGAGATATAGTCAGTCGGATGAATGAAAACTCTACTTTGCGCGATAGTGAGATGACAACATGAAGACGGTTCGCATCATCGTAACAGGTAGGGTGCAGGGCGTAGGATTCAGATACTTCACAGTGAGATGCGCAAACGATCTCGGTCTCTGTGGCTGGGTCAGAAACCTGCCAGACGGCAGCGTCGAGACCGCGATCCAGGGGCAGGGCGAGAAGATCGAAGAGATGATTGGGCAGCTCAGGAAAGGTCCCGGGGCTGCAAACGTCTCGGGTCTGGAGATTGAAGAAATCGAGTCTAAGTCTGATAAACTGTCCGGATTTGCCATGAGGTTTTAGATGGATGCCGACCTGACCGAAAAATTGGAAAATATACGGGGATTTTCGATCATCAAGAGCGAAGAGAATCACGTACTAGTGGATATCAGTGATTTCGGGATGGACATGTCAGAACTGATCTGCCGCCTCGCTGAACACGGGATTGAGGTGCATGAGTGCGGCAGGGACTGTATCCGGATCGATGCGGAGTTCATGAACCAGAAACTGATCGATGTGATCAGCAGCGCGATATCCGAGTGGGGGCGGAATCTCGCCAGAAGAAACATTGAGGATGTGCTGAAGGGGGGAAAACGCGTGGGCAGAAGAGATTGCGAATATTACCCGTGTCATTTTGAGGGGCAGGACTGTACGTTCTGTTTCTGTCCGTTTTATCCGTGTAACGACGAGCGCACAGGCGGCAAGTATGTCGAAAGTTCGACCGGCAAAATGGTCTGGAGCTGCGTTGACTGCACAATCATCCACGATCCCGGGGTTGCACAGGAGATACTTGTTGCGCTGATGGCGCTCAAACCCGGGGAAGATATGCGATCCGTGTTTGAGAGTGTGGTCGTAAAGCACCTGCTATAGCCGTGCCGGTGTGAAATTGCCGAGCATGCAAACCCAAAACCCAAAAGTACCCGCCGCACCAATAACCCTTGCAACCATGACCCTCATAGAAGCAGAAGCAAAATACATCCAGCCCACATACACCCGCCAGCCGATCACCCTAACCCGCGGCAGCGGTGCCCGGGTCTGGGACTCCGAAGGCAGAGAGTACATCGACTGCATCGCAGGAGTCGCTGTGAACGTCTGCGGGCACTGCCACCCAAAGATCGTCGAAGCGATCCGGACGCAGGCAGAGACGCTTATACACACCTCAAACCTCTACTACACCGAGCCGCAGATAAAACTC
>CBDAFH010000044.1:0-5445 GCA_965195165.1 uncultured ANME-2 cluster archaeon
ATGCCAACATCGGGCGGATACGCGGAGCCGCTTAAGTTCGCGGTCGTAAACTACATAATAGCGGGTATCGGGACGGCATTGGTCTCTATATTGGCCTTTACATTCCTGGCATCGCTCTTACCCATGACATCGTTCTGGCCCGGCAGCGCGTTCTCGTTCGGCAGCGCGTTCTCGTTCGGCAGCGCGCTCTCTAATATTATTGTCACGCCAATAATGGGGATCATCGGGCTGTTCATCATCGGAGCGATACTCTATGTCTGTTTCAAGATCGTTGGCGGGTCCGGAAGTTATGAAGGCACGGTTCGGATAATGGCTTACACATCGGCAGTGGATGCGGTTTCGTGGATACCAATTCTTGGCTGGATCGTCGGGCTTTATGCGATCTACCTTGGAATCGTTGGCGGAACCTTTGTTCACAACATCACGACATTGAGGTCTGCGATAGCGATATTCATACCGATAATCGTGATGATAATAATCTCGGCATTGTTGATCGTGGTGCTGGGTACGGCGCTGTTTGCGGCATTTGGAACAGGCGGATACGGTGGATACTGCGGATACTAAAATATCCGATAGATGACCTGCGGTTAAACACTGACCCTGATCGAGGTTTCAGGGTCTGTTTTATTTTTTCATCGTCCAATCACTATCAGTACCAGAGCAGATGCCAGAAACGCGCCTTCGCGATCACACCACCAGATATCGCAGATCCCCTTTCCACGCCGACATCAGCGAACCAAGACGCGCCACGCTCTCCTGATCGGTCGGCATAAACATCATCTCAGGGCGGTATCGCTCAACATATCCAAGAAACGGATGGAAATGCGACATCAGAAACTTAAAATCGCTGATCAACACGATCGGATCATTGTGACTTCTATTTAAGTGTGGCAGCACCGAACTCACATCGGTTCCGCCGCCCGCAGTTATAGACCGCAGTGCAGCGATATCGGTCTGGCATGCGTCCGCATTGAAAGCGATGATCTTTGTCTTCGATTTGAAATACTTGTGGATGGTGTTTGCCAGCACCTTTGCCGATGTGATCGATTTGGTCATACTTGATGAGGTATCAACAAGCACCCAGACCGTTTTTCGCTTCTCCAGTTCCCGCTCGAGCCACATATTGCTCGAATCGAATAGAACGAGACGTTTCTTGTCAACAAGCGACGTGCTTGTGCCCCGGTATCGTGTTACGAGGCGCGGTCTCTCGATCCCAAGCCCGCGCTCGAGAAGGGCTGGCAGTTTCAGTTCCCGCGCTAACCCTGCGCATTCGGCTTCATCGTATTCGAGTACGCCCTTCCCGCTTCCGATGCTCATGCCATCGATCTTCTGGGCGAGGGTCTCTGGCGCAAATTCGCAGAACTTTTCCTGCTTGATGTACTGCGGCGTGCGCTCATGGATCACATCGGTATTCTTCTTCATCATCCGCCACGGAGTGTTGTCTGAGCGCCAGACCGAGCTTAAAACGCCTGCCAGCGCAGACGCGGACTCGACAAACTCCGTAAACCGCTTCTCTGTGAGATGCTCTGCCGAATCTGCCACGAGACTGGCAAGGTGTCTGAACCGGTCAGATCCTGCGAGTTTTGTGATACTCTCTATGACCTCTATGATCTCCGTGCTCTCCGCGATCCTGCCACCATCGCCCCGCTCCCCTCTTTCTCCCTTCGATACCTTCTCTCCGCTATCTCCACCCTCCGCACCCTCATCGTCCGGACACCCCTCGCGAAACATTGGGAAGGTGTGCGGATGCCGTGACAGCAGGATGAGCATCGCTATGGTGTAGGCATCGTCGCTCTTCGATTCTGCAAGCGAGTCCAGCAGCGACGCATCCATCGGCTCGTAAGCACAGGTAGCAATCTCGCGGTTGATCGCATAGTCAGAGACGATGTTCGTTGCGAAATGCACGATATCCGCGTCCAGGTACTGCCCGCTCCAGATGTCGGCATCGCTTATCTTCTCTGCCTCTGTGATCTCGCGGTAGCCTGCAATCAGGTCGTTTATGTGCGGCAGATGCGCGATCTCATGGCTCACAAGCAGTCTCGCAAGATCGTTCTGATCGCGGCTGGTCTTGATGTAGAGATCGGCACGCCTGGACGCGGTAAAGACATGGATGTAGGAGGAGGGGTCCGAATCACCGCTTTCGATGTATTTCAGTCTGATATCGTAATTGGACACCAGTTTATCGATCAGTTCGCTTAACACCACAAACATGCTGCCAGTTGCTGGCTCGCCATCTCTGACACTCACGCTCACGGTTTCACCCCGGTAGTTTTAATGATGCGTTGCACCTCGCAATCGAAGAGGCGAGGGGCTACCAGGAATGATCCGATTCCGCCAGATGTTTTTAAGATCACGTTATCCTCTTATTGTCCTTGTTACGCCCATAAGTAATATTTCTGTGCATCTCAAAAGTTGTGGCAATTTACCGCGAGCGTTCACAAAAGACCTCTCCGCACAACCGCCATAACGCAATAAGATTTTAGTTACATGATTGCCATTATATTCTGGAAAAGGGTCAGAACCATGCTCACAAGCACATACATCCACATACCCCGCATCGGGAGTACGATCGAACACAGGATATGGTCATGCGGCATCAGGACATGGTCCGAGTTCACAGAACACCGGGACGAGATACCCATATCCGAGGCAAAGAAGACAACCATCCTCGCAGGGATCGATGAGTCCACGCAGCACCTCAGTGCACATGACGCTCGGTTCTTTGCAGAATCGCTCCCGAAATCCGAGCACTGGCGCGCATACCGTGATTTTAAGGACAAAATTGCCTTTGTGGACATCGAGACCACCGGACTCTCTCCGAACTATGCCCGCATGACCGTTGTCGGGATATACGACGGCAGGAAGACGAAGACGTATGTGCGCGGGATCGACCTTGACGAGATTGTCGATGAGTTTGCAAAATACGATTTTCTGGTGACGTATAACGGCGCACGTTTTGACCTGCCGTTTATCAAGCGTGAGTATCCTGAGATCGAATTTGACCAGTTGCACATGGACCTGATGTATCCGCTGCGGCGCATCGGTTACACTGGCGGTCTCAAGGCAATCGAGCGGATGCTCGGGATCGCACGGAGCGAGGATACAACAGGGATCACGGGTTTCGATGCCGTCCGGCTCTGGCACGAGTACGAACGCGGCAGTGCGGACGCGCTCGAACTGTTGCTGAAGTACAACCGGGAAGATATAGTGAATCTTGAAACGATCATCGAACTTACGCATCCACGGTTCGTTAAAGATGCATTTTCGGTCGGGGCTGCGGTTGGGGTTCGGTGACGGTGTTTTGGTTTTAAGAGATCACGAATTCGCACGTTCTGACAAGTGACCTAAATTTGGTTATCATAGCTTTCTCTGATTTGTTATCGGAAAGATTATAATACAAAGGCAGAAAGTATAACCTGATCCATCGGCGGGTCAGATGGGTCGGATAAATCGAGGTGAGTACAATGGCTGTTGAAGACTTGATGAAGGAAGTTGTGACGCAACTTGAGAAGATGATCACCACCAAGACCATAGTCGGCGAGCCGATCATTGCGGCAGGCAAAACCGTGATACCGATCAGCAAGGTATCCTTCGGATTCGGCAGCGGTGGCGGCGAGGGCAAGCGTGGTGAGGAAGGCGGTTTTGGTGGTGGTGGTGGCGGTGGCGCAAAGATCGAACCGGTCGCATTCCTCGTGATATCAGAGGAAGAGGTCAAACTGGTTGGCATGAAAGGAAAGGGTCTGGATATCGAAAAGATCATAGAGTCCGTGCCCGAACTGGTTGAGAAGGTAAAATCCCTGAAAGGGGCGAAGAAAAATAAGCCAGAGGAGTCCGCGGACGAGGATTGACACTTCCGAGGAGGTGGTATCCTGCACTCCATCCTTTTTATTTTTTTACTGGCGGTCATAGTACTGCTGGCGCTTCTACTGTGGGTTCCATTCGTCTGCCGGTTCGAACTGGCAAGCGGTGATGGTGAAGAGACTGCGAAGAAGATCGAACTATCGTGGCTATTCATATCCCGCACCATCGATACTGATGCCGCCCCGGAACGAAAGCCACGCGAATTGAAGAAACGAAAAGAAGTGGAGAAGCGGAAAAAAGAGACTGTGGAAAAGGAGATGGATATCAGCCGTGCATTCGAACTGGTTCGCACGCTGCACCGTCCTGTAATCCTGCTTGTAAGGCGGATGGTGCGCAGCATCAGCATCAGGGAACTCTCCTGCAATGCAAGTTTCGGGCTTTCCGATCCTGCAGACACAGGAATGCTTGCCGGGTTCTTGTATGCCGCCACAGCCCCGATTGCCTATTCTTCTGCTGTCTCGACCCGTCTCGATCCGGTGTTCTGGGATCAGGCATTCGGATACCGCGCCAGAGGTTCGATCGGCATCACGATTGGGCGACTGATCCTGCCGATCATCATCTTCGGATGCGGGAGATCGGTCCGTGCTGAGATTGTGAGATATATCCGCGGGCGTTAGGTTGGATAAGAATATATAGTTACAGGAGCAAACTAACACGAGAGATGGACTCCCGTAGGAAGTTTAAGTGGATTGCGAGTGCGACGATCATCTGCGTGGCTCTTGCAGTAATATACATCACAAAGGCGTTCATAGTAACTATACTGTGGAGTTTCTTAGTTGCCTATCTTCTGTACCCGCTCTACGCATATCTCCTTCGCATCACCAAAAACAAGCCAGTTTCGGCATTGCTGACCTTATTACTGGTCTTTGTCATATTCCTGATCTGTTTCCTCGTGGTGCTCGACGCATTGACAACCGAGGTGCAAATCCTCCGTGAATCTCAATATGCCCCTCAAGATACGATAAACAACTTTTTGATATACGTAAGCGGCTTTGCAGAACGATACATCCCGAACGCATCCCTGTACACAGAAGAGGTGAGCAGGCAGTTCGAAGATTTTGCCAAAGATGCCGTACCGAAACTGCTTTCACTCGCGTCAGGCATGTTAACAGGAATTGCCGGCAAAACGGTGATATATCTTGCGCAGTTCGGTGTTTCTGTGCTGCTCGTCTACTACCTCTTGATCGATGGCAAGAACACGTTAGATACAGCCACCCACCTCCTACCGGAAAGGCAACTCATCTTGAAATTCCTCGATGAGTTAAAACCCATCTACCAGAGTCTCTTCAACGTATATCTCATCACCTGCCTGCTGATCGGAGTAACTGCAGCCATCGGATTTTTCCTGCTCGGGGTGTCATATCCACTCCTCTGGGGCATCATTGTAGCGGTCGTTTCGCTGCTCCCGCTCATCGGGGCAGGCACGGTCTATGCACCAATGGCACTCTACTATCTGGTGATTCAGGAGTATGCACTTGGTGTAGCTATACTGGTCTTCGGAATAATATTTTTAAACGTGATCCCTGAGAACATCATCCGCCCCCGCCTTGCCATGCAGGGCGCATCGATACACCCCGCAATCAC
>CBDAFH010000045.1:0-5838 GCA_965195165.1 uncultured ANME-2 cluster archaeon
AGTCGAGGATTACGAATCGAGATGGAAGCGAGAGATCGGGATGCAGATCGGGACATCAGTCTATGTGCGGAAGTTGATGGACGGGATGATGCGGTCTGATCCGATGATGACCGCGGTCATGAACATGATCTCGCCAGCGCACATGAAGGCGCTCCAGCGCGGGCAGCTTCCTGATGCTGTGAAGCGGCTCTTGCAGGGGATGCAGAAGAGGATGGGGTGAAAAGCCTGTCAGATATGGAAAGAAAACGTGTAAAATCGAATCCGGAGGATATGGGGTATGAGTTCTGACATGACAAAACAGATGAGTTACGCAGAATTCCTGAGTGATCTGAAAGAACGTATCCGAATCGCCCAGACGAAGGCTGTACTCTCGGTCAATGCGGAATTAATCTCTCTTTACTGGGACCTCGGCAGACGTATTGTCGAGAGTCAAGAGAAGACTGCTTGGGGAAAGGGCGTGGTCGAGAAACTGGCTGGAGATTTGCGGCGGGAGTTTCCTGATGTGAAAGGGTTTTCTGCCAGGAACCTGTGGGACATGCGGCGATTCTATCTGGCTTATAATAACCATCCAAATCTGCGACAGGCTGTCGCAGAAATTCCATGGGGCACAATCTTGCCATCATCAACAAAGTGAAAGACCCATCCCAGAGGCCGTGGTATCTTCACCAGACGACCCGGAACGGATGGTCGAGGAACGTGCTCGTCCACCAGATAGAGAGCGGTCTTTATGGGAGGCAGGCTGCTGCTATCAAAACAACCAATTTTTCGGAGACACTCCCATCTCCTCAATCGGAGTTGATGGAGCAGACGATTAAGGACCCATACATCTTCGACTTCATCACAATCGGGAAGGATGCGAAGGAACGGGAGCTTGAAAAGGCGCTGATAGGGAAGATCAGGGATTTCCTGCTCGAACTGGGTATGGGATTCGCGTTCATGGGGAGCCAGTATCATCTGGAAGTGGATGGACGGGATTTCTATCTCGACCTGCTCTTTTACCATCATCGCTTGAGGTGTCTCGTTGCTATTGATCTGAAGATGACCGATTTCATGCCTGAATACGCCGGAAAGATGAACTTCTATCTTTCTGCGCTGGACGGCATGGTGCGACACCCAGATGACCAGCCTTCTGTAGGGATCATCCTTTGCAAGAGCAAGAGTGGGCTTGTTGCTGAGTATTCACTGAGGGATATGAACAAACCGATTGGCGTATCTGAATACAGGCTCACCTCCAGACTGCCCGATGGGTTAAGCGGTCAGTTGCCGAGTCCGCAGGAATTGGCTGGGGTTCTGGAAGAGGGGGAGGGCGAGGTGGGAGATAAGAAGGGATTGAGAGGAGGCGGTAGAAATATGTACTTATGTGGGTAATAAGGGTGTATGTAGGATGGAAGACCTCCATTAGAGGTAGTTTGTTTGGGAAAGAAAAAGTGTAAATGGATGAAAAATATAATGGAATTGTTTGTACTGCTCATAGGGGATAACTCCGATCTTGAAGAGTTGTCTAAGTCTCTCAATTCACCAGAACTGTGCGTTATTCAAAAACACCCACCAGAGCCACCAGGACCAGAATTTATTCTGAAATCGACGGATTTCAAGTTCATAGAAGACCCTGATGATATAATAGATAGGGCTAACGAGATTATCTCTGAAATTAATGGAGCTGCAAGGTTGTTCATAGGACTGCGAAGAACTATATGGGGGATCAGTTTAGGAGTTAGCGCAAGTACGTCTGTTATAGCAGCAGACGGTACTGTCCACGACCAAGAAAAGATCCATCAATTCAATTCAATTCCAGGTTGTATTGCGATTGCCCGACACGATGCAAATGTTGCTAAGGTTCTTCGGCTCTACGGTGCTGATGACCATGATTGGGTAAGTCTCTATCGCATCTATGAAGTAATTAAGAGCGATGTTGGAAACATTGCAAAAAAAGGGTGGGCAACCAAGAATGAAATCAAACGTTTCACACAGACCGCAAACAGTCCTGATGCAAGCGGAGATGACTCCCGTCATGGCGCTGGGAATACACCACCACCTAAAGACCCCATGCCAATTTCTGAAGCAAAGTTCATTGTCGAGACTATCATCCATAAGTGGCTTCGATCAAAATGAGGTTAACCTATACAAGTTTTGAGCATTCGTATAACAACGTGTTTGCGATTCGCTTCGTTCACCCAAATTCCGCCTTTGGCAGAACTTTGCAAACATGAAAACACCACCCCCCTCCACAAAAAAACACAATAACCACCCACACCAACAGAGATGACCAAAAATGCCCAGACGCACCAGAAAACCCGAAAATCTTCAAGAGGCGTGGTCCGAAAATACCGCCCAGATTTTATCATCCGGCTGAAAACAGGCGAGTTCCTCATCCTCGAAACAAAGGGGCAGGAGATGGAGCGAGACAGGACAAAGCGAGAGTTCCTGAATGAATGGGTGACCGCGGTCAATTGCCATGGTGGCTTTGGTACGTGGCGATGGGCGGTATCGAGAAACCCTGCTGATGTTGCAGATATTCTGGAAAGGGAAGTAGCAAAACCTGTAACTACTCAGGTGTGTTGATTGTTCGCCCGATCACGATCCGGTAATTTCTGGCAAGAAAAATAACCGCGTAGCACCGCGGGAGCGCGCATCGATTTTTTTAACGTTCTCCGCGGTCAAATTCCCGGTTTATTGGACACCACCCGAAAACCGTATACTTTATCTCATCTCACTATCGAATACCATACCATCAAGAGGAGGAAACAACCGTGACTGATACACTCATCTCCGGCGCAAAAGCATTGATTAACTGCCTCAAGAATGAAGGGGTCGACACGATCTTCGGATACCCCGGAGGTGTGCTGCTTCCACTGTACGACGAACTGTACGACGCGGATATCAACCACATCCTTGTGCGGCATGAGCAGTGTGCAGCACATGCAGCAGACGGATACGCACGTGCAACCGGAAAGGTCGGGGTGTGCCTGGCAACGTCAGGGCCGGGCGCAACCAATCTCGTCACAGGCATCGCAAACGCTTACATGGACTCGGTATCGATCGTTGCGATAACCGGACAGGTTCCAACGCCCATGATCGGAAACGATGCATTCCAGGAGGCGGACATCACAGGGATTACGCTTCCGATCACTAAACACAATTATCTGGTAAGAGACGTAAACGATCTCCCGGGGGTAGTCAAAGAAGCATTTTACATCGCATCCACCGGAAGACCGGGTCCGGTTCTGATCGATCTACCAAAAGACATCACGACCGATGAATTCGAGTTCATATATCCGAAGAAGATCCACCTGCCCGGTTACCATCCGGATGTCGGTATCGACGATGCCGCGGTGAAACGCGCTGCATCGATGATCCTTGATTCCGAACGTCCGGTCATCTATGCAGGTGGTGGCGTCATCATCTCGGATTCGTCGCCAGAGCTTCTCAGACTTGCAGAAACGATCCAGGCACCCGTGACAACGACGCTGCTTGGAATAGGTGCCTTTCCGCAGTCCAATCCGTTGTCACTTCGAATGCTTGGCATGCACGGCACCAAGTATGCCAATTATGCAGTGCAGGAGTCCGATCTCCTGATCGCTATCGGTGCACGGTTCGACGACCGGGTTACAGGAAAGATCGATGCGTTCGCGCCATGCGCAAAGGTCATCCACATCGACACCGACCCGGCTGAGATCGGGAAGAACGTGAGAGTCGATCTACCGGTCATCGGGGACGCTAAAATGATCTTGCAGTCGCTAAACTTCCACCTGCAGAAGATGAAAGTCCGATCCGGTGCATGGCTCGGTAAGGTCGGTGCATGGAAGAAGGAGCACCCGCTGAGCTACGTTCAGAGCGACGAGGTGATCAAGCCGCAGTACGTGGTTCAGGAGATACACAAGGCGTGCCCGGATGCGATCATCGTTACCGAGGTCGGGCAGAATCAGATGTGGGCAGCCCAGTACTTCCAGTTCGAAAATCCAAGAACCTTCATCACGTCAGGAGGACTTGGCACCATGGGCTACGGATTTCCGGCGGCAATAGGTGCAAAGGTCGGGTGTCCTGACAGGACCGTCATCGATATCGCTGGTGACGGCTCGTTCCAGATGGTATCGCAGGAACTTGCAACAGTCTCCAAAAGCAACATCAAGGTGATCGTTGCGATACTCAACAACAGCTATCTCGGGATGGTGCGGCAGTGGCAGGAACTCTTCTTTGGTGAGAGGTACTCGTACACGGATATCTCGCAGAGCGTCGATTTCGTGAAACTGGCGGAGGCATACAATCTTGTTGGAATCCGCGCAGAGAAGCCATCCGAGGTTCCATCTGCAATATCAGAGGCATTGTCGGCAGACCGTACGGTTGTCATCGATTTCGTGGTCGATCCGATGGAGAACGTGTTCCCGATGGTTCCTGCCGGTGCTGCGATCAATGAGATCCTCGAACCGGAGGTGGTGGCATGAGACATACGCTTGCAGTGCTTGTCGCGAACAAGCCAGGTGTACTCGCGCGTGTTTCAGGACTCTTCAGCAGACGCGGGTACAATATCGAGAGTCTCGCTGTCGGCATGACCGAGAATCCTGAGATATCGCGGATGACGATCGTTGTAGGAGGCGATGATCGAGTGCTTGCACAGGTGACGAGCCAGCTTTCCAAACTGATCGATGTGATCTCGGTATCCGATCTCCCGCCGTCCGAATCGGTTGACCGGGGACTTGCGCTCATTAAGGTTGCTGCCGATATGGACACAAGAGCTGAGATCCTGCAGATCGCGGGAATATTCCGTGCAAAGATCATAGATATCAGTGCAGAAACACTGGTAATCGAGGTCACAGGCGGTAAAGGTAAGATCAGGGCGATTGAGAACATGCTTGATAGATTTGGGATCAAAGAAGTCGTCAGGACCGGAAGAGTGGCACTGCACAGGGGAACAAAGACGGTTGGAGGAGAATACAAATGATTGTAAATTTCAGAGTAACACAGGTAGAATCTAAGATATATGTGGATCCAGAAGAGGTCAAAAGGCAGAAGAATGTCAACATCAACTACGACATCAACCTGAAGAACACGGCAATCGTTCCAAAACAGACGCCGTTTGGAGAAAAAACTGTTCTGAGGGTTGAATATGCATTCTCAATCAATTATCTGAGCCCGAATGTCGGGCACATCAGATTTGAGGGGTATTCTGACTATTATTCCGACGAAGACGATCTGAATCAGATCAAAAGCGACTGGGATGCGGGGAAAGCCCCGTCCAATGTCCAGAACCAGATCGCAAACACGATGGTCTCCAACCTTGCCCCGCTTGCGGTAACTCTCTCTTCAAAGCTCGGGCTTCCGCCGGCGATGCCGCTTCCAGCGATCAATTTCCAGCAGAAGCAGGCTGGGAAACCCGAGAAGGTGGAGACGATGTATCACGGGTGAGATCGGGCGTTTGAGTTCAAGTAGGGCGGAGTTATGCAACATACCGATACTAAAACGGGTTTTACGTATAAAAACTATAATAATTGACCCCACAATAACGAATGGTATAAAAGTGCCTGTTGGAAACGTGCACATCTCTGAAGGGCGGGGGTATAATTAGCGGGAAGGATTGGTAGAATGGCAAAGAATGACAATAAAACTCAAGAAGAGCCTCTTGAGAAGCAACTGTGGAAAGCGGCAGATAAACTCAGGAAGAATATTGACGCTGCCGAGTACAAACATATAGTCCTGGGTCTGATTTTCCTGAAATATATCTCAGATGCCTTCGAGGGGTTATATCAAAGACTGCAGAAGGGTGGAGGAGATTACGCCGGTGCGGACCCTGAAGACCGGGACGAATACAAAGCCGAGAATGTCTTTTTTGTTCCGGAAATT
>CBDAFH010000046.1:0-3259 GCA_965195165.1 uncultured ANME-2 cluster archaeon
CAAGAATGGGATGGGCCCACTGCGATTCGAACGCAGGACCGCTCGGTTTCTCATCGGAACAGATGATAATTATGAGCCGAGCGCTCTGACCTGGCTAAGCTACGGGCCCGCAAACGCCGCCAACAGGGCTCGAACCTGTGACATCATGGTTAACAGCCATGCACTCTACCAACTGAGTTATAGCGGCTTACATAACAATCGTGACCGCGAGACTTAAACCTTATGCTGCACCGCAAGTTTAGCATCCATCGAGATATGGTCATCTCTCACGATCCTGCGGGCTCGGCGACGGGGTTGGCCATATAAGTGAATGGAACGATTACTGAAGGAAACGGCATTGGTGAAGGCTAAAGTGGATCGTATTTTCTATGTTTTGCATTTTTCGCGGTGTACGGATCTTATATGTTTTGGCGCCTTTGGCGCCATTGTGGCCCGATATGGCACCTTTAGGACGTAGGTGGTCCCCGCCCCGGTGGTGCCGATATAGTTTCAGCATGGTGCCGATTCTGGGATCAAGTTCATCAACTTGGTGCATATTCAGAGTGGACTTAGTGCCAATCTCCATACTTAGTGCCGTTTCGTGAAGTTTTCCGGAAGATGAAAGGAATAATATGCTCATTCCATACCCTCCTAACCCTCTTTGGCTAAGAAATCCTTACCTTTAGCCGTCAGGCGGTATTTCTGCTTGCTGCTGCTGGGTTTTTCTGGAATTGTCATTTCAATTAATTCTGCATCCAGTGCAGGATGGAGGTAGTTATCCCGGAAAGTAGGTCGGTGCCTAATTCCCAGAACACTACGTAAGACGCCGGAGGATTTTTCTTCATCTGTAAGTGCCAACAACAGTCTCTGTATTGGCTCATCTGACTGGGTCGGTAACTGGGTCGGTAACTGGGTCGGTAACTGGTCCTCTACTTGACCCCGACCTATTCCAGTCTCTGGTGGCAGCACTAATGACTTTGCCAGATAGACAATGAACCTCACCCGCATCCCGATTTCAATAATCTCCGGTTCAGGGAGGCCAAGTACCTCTGCTTCCTTGAACATGCGACGAACGCCACTGCCCCATTGTTCAATAAGATCAAGTTCCCGGAAAACACGGGCTATCACGCGGTTGCGTATCTTGGACACACCCTGCTTTACATCCTCGATGGTCATGCCGGGAAGCAGAATGCCCGGATTCTCGATCTCAATACGGTCATCAAAAAAGGAAATCCTGATGGGGGCGCCCTTTTGAGAATAGTCCGCGTGAACCACAGCATTCACCACCGCTTCACGCAGGATAGTCAATGGGATGCTCCAGACATCCTTGCGCCGCAGTTCGGAGAAGTCCGCACCACGCATGGCGTGCTTTTTGAGAAACTCCATGACCCTTTCAACTGCTATGGGCAGATGGTCGTGGATATCAATATGATCGAAAATATCTGCCTTGTCCGTCCCAATGAATCGCCCGCATTGTATCCATGCATCGGGAAAGATCATCTCACGGTCCTTGCCGAACAGCAACATGCCGCCCACTGTAGGAACCTGATGTCCTTGATGTTTGGCAACAAGGCGTAAAGATTCCAGATCATTTTTTACCAGTTTCCTATGTCGTTCAAAGCAAGTCACTGCTGCTTCAAAATCCAAATCGTCCTCTGTCCTGTCGGGAATAGACTGTTCATCGAATGTCAGACCCATGGCACTGCGGCGAAGCTCCTGTATCAGATCTCGGTCAGCCTTCCTGTTCGTGGAACCCAACCGGACATAAACACCCTCATCAGGTCCTTCTTTTCTTAACCAGTGAGGTCGCGATCCGCTTGGATACACCTCCACTCTCAACAAGGTCTTATCCTCAAGGGAGATCAGCTCCACATTGGGCACCAGACGCGGCTCGATACTATCTGCAATAAGGTTGCACAGACGTTCTTCTTCATCCAGCGGATCTCCAACACCTAAAACCTCTCTGGAATCATCCTCAATCCCGATCAGCAAACGCCCGCCAGCAGTGTTGGCAAACGCTGCAAGCGTTTTAAGGATATTTCTGGGAGCGGATATATCACGCTTAAACTCCAGCGTCTTGCCCTCTGGCATGGTGATGAGTTGAGGGGTTGGGATAGTCATTTATTCCACTGACCTTTATTTGTTTGATTTTGGGGATTATGCGGAGATCAGTTCTTATAAAATGTAATATAATGTTTATTGAACCGTATACTATATTCCCAAAGTCTTGTATTATATTGTTTTCCAATTTTTTCTATGTCTGGCATATCAAAAAACAAAAGTAAGCCTATATCGAGATCGCTTAGATTTATTTGGGGGGATTTCACCAGTTCTTCAGAGTATATCTTTAACATGTGGCAGGCATTGAAATCGTCCACTCTTAATCTCTTGCGCCATACAAATTTATCGCCATCTGCTTTTTCTAACACGCCAAAGCTAACGAGGGTTTGGAGAAAGTTTCGGAGAGATCTGCCAGAGATATCTCGCTCACCCATTTTTTCTATGACCTTCCCCCTGAGAAAATAATAATTGATATCGTTTTCAGTTCCATACACATTATTTATTATATTTGTTAAAAATCTAAGGATAGGCGCCCTAACAAGTAGGTAATAGAGGAGCAATGGTTCGATTTCTTCACGCTTGTGGTTCTTGCATATCTCTATTATGGGAACATCTTCGACAACCTTACTTTTAGGATTTTCAGCAGTCTTTAAGAAATATCTTGTCAACACTGTTCTCACTTTTCTCTTACCTTCTTTTCCATCCAGTTGCCAAAGTATCTTCTCAAACTCTTCGTTGTGATCTATTATTTTATCACCGACATTAACCGTTGTAACAAAGTCATAGATCCAATCAGGTCTCAATGGTCTATCAAACCCTTTCATTTCCCTTCACCCCCACATAAGGCACAACAACCTCTTCGATAGAGCCTCCTCCATGGGTTAAGCAAGTTTCATTTTGATTTCCAAACATCTCATCACCAGTAAGAAGCAGGAGCCAGCTATCGCCGATGACGTGCTTTAATTGTATTAAAATGGTATTTTCGCTCTCAGATTCTTCAGCCAACGCTCTGTGCTCGAAAACAGCGTATCGACGGGCTTTCTGGTCCACTAAGTCTTTGCTTATGCGGACCCCGTTTCCTTTAGCGTACGTGTTTAGCCGCTCAGCCTCGCCCTCATCATCTGGAGACTATTGAGTCCCTGCTGTGCCCACGTTGCCAGCACTGTCATGATCCGCTCATGAATTGACGTCCCTTTTCTATTACGCAGTGTTCCTACGA
>CBDAFH010000047.1:0-8287 GCA_965195165.1 uncultured ANME-2 cluster archaeon
TGGTTTCGGATGTTGTGGCATCGCCCCTGCCCGAAGACCGATTAACCTGACAACCCACAACACCCCTCGACAACCCCCTACACAAACCTTTATACCACGGCGGTTAGAGTCGAAGATGGTGATTGATATGGTCAAAATGCCCCCAGAGGTACAGGAAGTTATAAACAATCAAAGCCCGGTTCCGGTTGCCACCGCTGATCCAGACGGCAAGCCAAACGTGATCTTCGTAGGATTCTTAAGGATTGTGGATGACGAGACGATCCAGATCGCAGACAACTTCTTTGACAAGACCGCGGCAAACCTGGAAGCGAATCCGCAGGTCTCGGTCGTTGGTTATGACGGCAAGAAGTCGTTCCAGGTCAAGGGTAGGGCCGAGATCGTGACGAAAGGTCCGGTGTACGATGATGTGAAAGCATGGGTTCATGCCAAGAGCAAGGCACTGCCAGCAAAAGCTGCGATCGTCATGCACGTCGAAGAGGTATACGACGCGATGTATGGGCCGGACGCAGGAAAACGCATAGTATGATGGTGATTTTTTGAGCGAAAAAGTACTGGGAATTGAAGATTTACTTGGAGATGAGGAGGAATTCATAGAGGAACAGGCGGGCTTGTACGACCTCGTAATCCCGCCGGGTGTTCCGGTGACCCTGATAAATGAACTGATATCCGAGTTCGATCTCGAACCACATGCCAAGAAATCCAGCGGATCGATTGAGGATGGCGAGTTCTTTGATATGGCACTGATCGTGCTCAGGGGGGACCTCGAGACCGTGAGGCGTGCCGAGAAATACCTCTTTGATGTATTCGATGAGCGGATCGGTTGTTTCGAGGGTTGATCCTCGATGATTTCGCTTGCATCACAGGCGATCGAGCATGCACGTAGCAGTGGTGCCGATGAAGTCGAGGCGTACTGCATAACAGACCGGTCGGTCAGCATCAACACCAAACTTGAGCGTATCGAGTATGCCCGAGAATCGTTCGCACGCGGAATCGGCATCCGTGCCATCGTCTCAGGTGCTGTCGGGTTCTCGAGCACAAATCGCGAGGACAGCATCGGAGAGGCGTCCCTGCTCGCTGTGCGGTCAGCCCGGGCATCCCAGCCAGACCCTGACTGGAGCAGTCTCCCGCATCAAGGCTCGTATCCCGCGGTTCATGGCGTCTTCGATCAGAAACTTGCAGAGATCGAGCTTTCCGAGTGCGTCGAACTGGCTGCCGACCTGATTCGCGGCGTCACATCAACAGGCGCGGTTCCAACGTCTGGCGGGCTTGCGGTCTCGACAGGTACTGGCTACATAGTAAACACAAACGGCATCGAGCATACCGAAGAGGGGACGTCGATCGCCGCATCGATCGAGTGCATCGTGAAGGACGGGTCAGGCATATCCACTGCTTATGAGTTCGACATCTCAAGGAACCTTGACATCGATACGTACGAGATCGGGAAGCGTGCTGGCGTTCTTGCGAAACAATCACTTCACGGCGGAAAAATAGAGACTGCGAGGACTGCGGTGCTGTTCTGCCCGCTTGCGATCGCTGACATCCTTGAATATACATTTATACCATCCCTGAGTGCCGATAACGTGCAGAAAGGCAGGTCAATGCTCTCCCAAGTCGGGGCAGAGGTTGCAGCAGGCGAACTTACGATATGCGACGACGGATTGCGCACTGGCGGGATCGGAACAGCGCAGACCGATGATGAGGGCACGCCATCCCAAAAGACCGCCATAATCGAAGACGGGATCCTTAAAAACCATCTCCACGATGCGTACACGGCAGGGAAGGCAGACCTTGCAAGCACAGGAAACGCCATGCGCGCAGGATACGGCACAACGCCGTCTATCGATGTGCGCAATCTTGTGATTGAGTATCCGTCAAGCGATATAGTCGCAGAGACGCAGAATGGAGTGCTCGTCCACTCGGTGATCGGCGCACACACCGCAAACCCGTATTCAGGGGATTTCTCGATAGAAGCCAGAAATTCTTTTCTGGTAGAGAACGGGGAGGTTAAGCAACCGATAAAATCGCTTATGATCGCCGGAAATATATTTGATATGCTAAAAAACATCGATGGCTCCGGAGCAGACCCCCGTGCTGTCGGGGAGATCGTTGTTCCGACGCTGCGTGTCCCTGATATGCAGGTCATCGGGTAACCTGCGGAGAACACAGAGTCGCCTATTCTCTGCACCCTCTGCGCGATACCAACGGATTTGCTAACGCAATTTCGCGGTTAAATTCCCTGCTTTAACCCAATTAATCCCAAAATAAAAAAATAGGGATCATCGAATATATTCGATGATCGGTCCCCTGTGACCTCTGCCAATCACTGGCATCGGTTCCATCTGTTTTACTTCACCCTCCACCGAACGGATCGGGACACGCTGCTGCTGTGCCTGCCCGAGTATCTGTGCCGATTCGACGCCGGTCATGATCGCCATCACGCGCACGCCGCCTTCATACTCTTCCTCGATCCTTGCGCCCCAGATCACATTCGCATGTGGGCCTAATTCGTACGTGAGTGAGCTTGCGATCTCCTCCGCTTCCTTAAGCGTGAGATCAGGTCCGCCTGTGATGTGTACGAGGCATCCGGTAGCGCCCCTGTAATCCACGTCCAGCAGCGGATGGTTCAGTGCTGAACGGACCACATCGCTCGACTTGTCCCGCGTCTTTGACTCGCCAAAGAGCATCACTGCAACCCCTCCGCAGTTCATAACCGTCCTCATGTCGGCATAATCAAGGTTTATCAGCGAGTCCTGTGTAATCGTATCGGATATGCCCTTGACGGTCTCGGAGATCAACTGATCCATCACCGAAAACGCCTGTTTCATCGGCAGGTTCGGCACGTAGTTGAGCAGACGGTTGTTATCGAGCGCGATCACGGTGTGCGCTGCGTCACTCAACTCCTGAAGCCCTGTCTCTGCCTTGATGGCGCGGGCACGTTCCACGTGGAACGGCGTAGACACCATTCCAACAACGATTGCGCCACATTCTCGTGCGATATCAGCGACCACCGGTGCAACTCCTGTGCCTGTGCCGCCACCCATACCAGCAGTGACAAAGACCAGATCAGACTCTGCAAGAACCTCACTCAGCGTTCCGCGCGCAAGTTCGGCAGCCCGCCTCCCGACGTCAGGATCTCCCCCCGCGCCAAGACCCCGTGTGATCGATTTTCCGACCAGAATCTTCTTATCAGCCCTGCACCGATCCAGATCCTGTTTATCGGTATTGATTGCGATGATATCCACGCCATCGATGCCGATGTCATACATTCTGGTCGATGTGTTATTCCCTGCGCCACCGCAACCGACGATCAGGATGCGCGGCGTTCCAATCAGCTCCGCATCAGCAAAGTCTTCGCTCTTATTGTCGAATTGCCGATACAGGTCTTCCTTCTCAGTGTACCCTAGTGCATTGTTTACAATTGTTTGCATTTCCGTCCCCTCATGACCTTCTATGCGTTTTGCATCCCTATTTTGTATAGTAGATACCTAAATAGGATTGATATTAATCATATATATAGTTTGCTGGGTGGTGGGGCTGCCATGACTTGTGACATTGACCGATGCCCAAAAAGTCGCCACATTTGTAGGCATAATCCGGACAAGCCGCAACCAAACAGGAAATTAAACCTCTGGGAGTATGCAGAGTACCCACCCTACCCTATGCGCGCTGCAGGCGGCTTTGATAACACAATTCCGCGGTTAAATCCCCTACTTCGATCAGGGATTCAGTCCCCTGACTTCTGCCAATACCGCAGCGGGATCGAGGGCATATCGCTGGACGATCTGGGAGATCTTCTTGTAATTGTTGATCTTCTTCTCAACCATGTATTCAAGGATATCTTTGCGTTCTTCTAATGCAACGCTCAGTTGTTTATTTGTCCAGCCGCGCTCCTCCTTGATCTGGTCCAGCACATAAGAGTTGCCTGAGTACTCAAACGTGTCTTTCGTAGGGTCCCATGTGTACAGGTCATTGATCCTTACGCCTCCGGTTCTCTGGTCAAGCCCTGTGATCTCAAGAAGCGTCTTCGTCCGCCTGACGCGCTCATTTCCGATGTATGTCTGCATCTGGATGCTTACGATGTTTAGTGCCTGCAGCATCGCATGTGGCACGTTGATGGGCTCGCCCTGGAGCCGGTTTAAGAGCGTCTCGATGTCTGCGGCGTGCATCGTTGAGTATGTGGTGTGTCCTGTGGACATCGCCTGGAAGAGTGTGAGTGCTTCCTCGCCGCGCACCTCCCCGACAAGGATGTACTCTGGACGCTGCCTGAGCGCGGCTTTGAGGAGTTCGAACATATTGATGTCGCTCACACCCTCATGAGCGATGGTCGACTCTCTTGTGACGCCTGCGATCCAGTTCTCGTGGTGCAGGGTCAGTTCCCTGGTATCTTCGATGGAGACGACTTTTGCTATCGGCGGTATGAACATGGAGACCGCGTTTAGTGCGGATGTCTTTCCGGATGCTGTACCACCGGCAAGGATCATACTCTTGTTGTTCTCGATCGCAAGCCAGAAATACGCAAGCATCTCGCTTGAGCACGTTCCGAAGTTGAGCATGTCCACCGGAGTAAACGGGTCCTCTTTAAACCTTCGAATCGTGAATGAACTGCCTCTTGTGGTTATTTCCTTGCCAAGCGTTGCCTGTAGCCGTGATCCGTCCGGCAGTGTTGCGTCGACCATCGGGCTACCGATCGAGATGTGTTTGCCGCCACGCTGCACGAGCTGGATCACGAACGAGTTTAAGTAATCTTCATTAAACGTCAGGTTCGTCTCTATATTTTTATATACAGTATGATATAGGAATATTGGAATGTCGACGCCATCACAGGAAATATCCTCGATGTGAGGATCCTTAAGAACCGCATCCAGCTTCCCGTACCCGACATAGTTCCTATTGAGGAAATGAAGGATTTTGTGGGTGGAGCGCGGACTTAACTCTATCGAGTAGTAACCAAGCAACTCCAGCGCCTTCCTCTGCAGAATCTGGCTCTTGGCAAGGTCGATATCGAATTCCGTACCGTCCTCCTCAGCGCTTGCGTCCACAAACCACATGTCAACCAGTTTCTCGTCCGGTTCCTCGGACTGCTCAACACCCTCAACACCCTCGGTAGCGACCACGCCACCGTTCCCGCCATTTCCATCAAGAATCTCCTCTGCAATCCCTTCGTCAAATTGCTTCGCGTTCGCATCTGCAAACTCGACATCATCAAGCGTAAGCACATCAGAAAGGTCCTCATACAACCGTATGAGCAAGGTCTTCTCAAACGGCGTCAGCGAGGGTTCGACCACCGTATACACCGGAACTTTCTTCGCGGTGTCATACAGAACCAGCACAAACGCATACGGCTCATCCACCCAGTATCGATCAATCTCGGTATATCCGTCCGGAATTTGGTCATCGACGAGGGCGCCATGCTTTTCCAGATCATAAGGTTCAAGATCGTACACAACATCCTTGGTGCTGACAATCTCTTTTATCCGGCTCACAAGTTCACTACTTCCCATAGTTCTTACAACTACTGTATCCGTAAAAAGCTTTTTGTATGGTGCAGACTGATTGAGTGGATGTGAGGGACTCAATAGATGGGGACGTCGATGGGTGAACTACAATCGATCACGATGCCAACAGGGATCATTTCGCTCGACTCTGTACTGAAAGGCGGGTTCCCGGCTGGCTCATTCATCATGCTGCTCGGGGAGATCGGTGCCGGAAACACAGAGTTTGCGTACACGTCGGTACTATCGCTCCTCGAAATGCAACGAAACGGAAAGTTTTCCGGAGCATTTGGAAACTCCGTACTTCCCGAGAAGATATGCTACATTTCGCTGACCAGAAGCTGGGAAGACGTACATGACGAGATAGAACAGGGTTTTCCGGAAGATCTCTATGATGTATCCAGCAAAATAGACTTCAAAGACTTTTCAGAGGAGTACTTTAGCAGATCCTCGGTGCCAATCGAGTGGTTGACCGAACCCGCGCTAACTTTCAACTCATTAAGAGAAAAAGTATCAGGAAAGGGACTGATCAGCGAGATGGTGAAGTACCTCGACGAAAACGCACCAAAGAGCGTAGTCATCATCGATTCCGTAACCACGCTTGCAGAGTACTGCGCAAACCCGGGACATTCCACAGACTGGTCAGACATAGTATCCTTCTTTCGGGGTCTGCAGAAGGTATCAAAGAAATGGGGCGGGATTGTGTACGCGCTGCTCACAGCAGACATCCTTGACAGCTCATTACAGGCGCAGATCATGGACTGTGCCGACGGGGTCCTGATATTCGAGTGGGACGACTTCGGAGAAACCAAACGACAGCGAGTGATGCACGTCAAGAAATTCAGGGGTCTTCTGCCGCAACTTGAGCGAGCTAACCTTGTGAAATTCGAGACGTCGGTCACCACGGATCATGGGTTCGCAATATCAAAGGTCAAACAGGTTGGATGGCAGAGATGATCATAGAACGGGCCAGTAGCGGCATACCGGAACTGGACGAGAAACTGCAAGGCGGATTTCCGGAGAACAGCACCACCGCAATAATCGGAGCATTCGGAACCGGAAAATCCACGTTCGGGATGCAATTCCTAAACGAGGGTCTGCGAAACGGCGAGCACTGCATCTTAATCAGCCTCGACGACGACGAAGAAACCATGGTCCGAACGGCATCAGAGTTCGGGTGGGACTTTCAGAGATATGTGGACGAAGAACTGTTGCTCCTGATGAAACTGACTGCGATCGACATCAAAACATCGATACTCCGCATCCGAAGCGAACTGCCGCGACTCTTTGAGATGTTCGGCGCGAAACGGTGCGTGTTCGACTCGATAACACTCTTCGAAATGCTGTTCACGGGCGAAAACGAACGGAGACTGATCGTATACGACCTTGTCCAGGTGATGAGGAATAGCGGAGCAACATCCATAATCACATCGGAATTGGACAGCTCAAACCCACACGCATCACGATTCGGAATGATCGAATACGTGTCAGACGGCGTTATATTCTTAAACTACCACCGACTCGCCAGGGAGAAAACCATCCGGCTATCCATCGAGATCACGAAAATGCGCAGAACGAAACATTCGAGAGATGTTATGGCTTACGAGGTGCACAGAGATGGGATCAAGATCAAAACAATTGGCACATAGCCGGATATTCTCAAACGACGAGGCGGTTTCAACTGTCGTGAGCTTTATGCTACTCTTTGGACTGATAATTTCGGTCATACTGTTTGCAAGGGTGCAGTATATCCCATTGTGGACCGCGGATGTAGAAGCAAGACATGCAGATGATGTCTTCGCTTCATTCTCAGCAATCCCCGGCAACATCGATGACCTGGTACTTGCCAACGGCAGCGTCGCTGTAAGCCAACAGAGGATCCGGCTTGGTAGCGGCAGCATCCCGATCATAGCTCCGGGAACATCTTATGGCGCACTGGGCGTGGTGCCGGATGAGGGGAAATTTACTGTGGAGGCGGATGTCTGGACTGTGAACATCACGAGGAACAACACTGGTCGCCGCAGTCTCGAGAACGGATCTGTGAACATCACCAACATCTCCAGCATATCATCGTTTTATATTTATATTGATGAGATTGACTACCTTTCGTCGCTGGATTCCGGGGATGTGTGTATCCAGGTCACAAACCAGGGAAACCAGAGCGGACTGGCAGAGATCAATACAGAAAGCGACACGCGTCTCGACATATCTATCTGGGACAGTCATGGCGACAAAGTAATCGAGGGTCTGCCCATAAACGAGGACAGCTCAGCGATCGAACGTTACAAAATAGATCTTCTGAGCCCATGTTACGGATTTGACACGGTCCTTTACGAAGCAGGGGCGGAGGTTCTGACTGGTGCAGACGCCCAGTACTACAACCTCACGATAACGAACAGCACATCACTAAACGGCAGCCGTATCCGGTATGAGGTCGTCTATAATGAATATAACCGGACTCTGTTGCACTATGAAAAGACCAGCAACGGCGCCATGATGTACGAATCAAGGAACCGCCACTTCCTAAACCAGAAATTCATCTACCAAAACGGCGCAGTATTCCTCTGCCAGCAACCAGCCGTGACTATACGCACCGCGCCAGGGGTTCTGATCAGGGACTATCGGAACTATACCCGCGTACTGCTACCCATGATCTCTGTTGGTGCCGGCAGACACAGGATACCCCTGATCACCGGAAGCGGGGTTGAGGAACTGCAGATAGAACTCAAACATGCAGACTGCATCACATTTGCAGATGGCAACAACACTGAAAGCGTAAGCATCATAATCACGCC
>CBDAFH010000048.1:0-22051 GCA_965195165.1 uncultured ANME-2 cluster archaeon
GAGATTGCGGTTAGGAAGATGGAACGGCACAAGATTTCAGCGCTTCCCGTGATCGATCCGAACCGGAAAGTCATCGGGATGGTCACGAGCGGGGACCTGAACAAACTGCTGGTGCGGAGATGATGAAAGGTAAGATCATCTTTGGCGACTGCCGGAAGATGCAGATAGCCCCAAACCAAAGATTGGAAGTAACTACTCAGGTATGTTGATCGGTCGCCCGATTGCGATCCTGTAATTTCTGGCAAGAAAAATAACCGCAGAGTAGTTAACCGCTTATCCCCCCTCCGCGCCACTCTGTGTACTCTGCGGTTAAATTCCCTGTTTGGTTCAGGTTGTGTTCCGGGTTAAGCAGTTCCAATATAGCGAAGTCGCATGATAGTGTTTTATGTACCTGAGTAGTTACGATTGGAAGACCAATAACATACTCGAGAGGGGAGGCGGATGCTGATTGTGGTGCTGTGACGTGTTTTGGAATGAGGCCAATACCCCTGATCCGCACTTACCCGATACTCTTATAACGGTGCAGGACTTGTGTGATGTTGGGTGATTCCCAATGGTCAGTGTAAATAAATATGGATACCGGGCATTCAAGGAGATGCTTGATTGCGCAGAGGAACTCGATATTGGAGTATCAGAGTTAAAGAACGGAGCAACCATCGTCGACGCTGGTGTGAATGCAGCTGGCGGATACGGTGCTGGCATGTATCTCTCAAGGTTATGCCTTGCAGATCTCGCAGACCTCAAGTACATACCATACCAACTGGGCGACTACATCGTCCCTGGAATTCAGGTTGCAATTGATGATCCGGTCATCGCATGTATGGCATCGCAGTACGCGGGCTGGAGAATTATTGCTGGAAAGTACTTTGCAATGGGCTCCGGACCTGCGCGTGCGCTTTCGCTGGATCCGAAGGAACTCTATGAGGAGATCGGATACAAGGATTCTTCGGACAAGGCGATCCTCGTACTCGAAGCGAGCGAACTTCCGGATGAAGAGGTTACCGACATGATCGCCGAGAAATGCGGCGTCGATCCAAAGGAACTCTACATCGCGGTTGCGCCAACCTCATCGATTGCAGGATCCGTGCAGATCTCCGCGAGAATCGTTGAAACGGGGATACACAAGATGCATGATCTCGGATTCGACATCACATCGATCAAAAACGGATTTGGCATCATACCAATCTCGCCGATCGTTGGAGACGACACTAAATGCATGGGTACGACCAATGACTGCATCATATACTGCGGCAAGACGTACTACACCGTTGATTATCCGGATTTCGACGAACTCACCGACTACGTGAAGAAGGTGCCGTCAGAGACGTCCAGAGACTACGGAAAACCATTCTTCGACACGTTCAAGGCGGCTGGCTTCGATTTCTTCAAGGTCGATGGTGCGATGTTCGCGCCTGCTGAGATCACCGTTAACGATCTTAAGAGCAAGAAGACGATTGCGAGCGGTACCGCCAATCCGCATGTTCTGATGCAATCGTTCGGCATAAGTAAGGTATAGATTGCCCGAAATACTTCGGGAATCTTTTTTCTTTTTTGGATTCATTGTAGCTGCTCAGATATGTTGATCCGCCTCCTGATTGCGATTCCCTGTTTTCTGGCAGGAAAAATAGCCGCAAAATATGATCTGTGAAAACATGCGGCAGAGCGTGCGGATAACGATCTCGCGCTTTCTTGTTGCCGATAATATACCCTATATAGGTGGAAAGTGTTATAAGAAGATATTCCAGATGTTTCAACGATTAAGACCTCGTCATGAGGTCGAGAGTACGGGGGTAAGACTTGCGATAGTGAATAAAATTGTTGATGTGCGGAGAAGCGATTACAAGGAGATGGACAATCATGGAAACGATATGTGACCCTGTCGAGATTCTGCTTGTGGGGGATAACCCCGGCGATGTGCGCCTGACGCAGGAGGTCCTCAGGGTGATAAGATCGATCGAGGATTTCTGGCTAACGATTGTGAAACTGCCGCGGGGTGAATATGATGGAAGATAGGCAGACCAAGGTCCTGCTGATCGAGGACGACCCGGGAGATGCCCGCATGATCGCGGAGATGCTATCAGATTCAGAGGTGGGCGGAACTCTCTTCGATGTGGAGAATGCCGACCGGCTCTCGGCTGGGCTAACGCGCATCCAAAAAGGTGGGATCGATGCGATTTTGCTCGATCTCGGACTGCCGGACAGTTCCGGGCTTGATACATTTGAGAAGGTGCGTGATCAGGCACCGGAAGTGCCGATCGTGATGCTCACTGGTCTTGGTGACACGGAGCTTGCTCTTGAAGGCATGAGCAAGGGCGCACAGGATTATCTGGTCAAGGGCAATGTGGGTAGTGATCTGCTGGCACGCACACTACGCTACGCAATCGAACGTAAAGCCGCGGAAGAGCATATCGCGCACTTAAACAGCGTCCTTAAGGCGATCAGAAATGTCAACCAGTTGATTGTGACAGAGACCGAGAGAGGCAGTCTCCTCAGGAAATGCTGTGACGCGCTTGCGGATGCGCGGGACTATGATGCGACATGGCTTGGATCCCTCAGTGACGACGGGACCTTTGACATGGTTGTGGGTTCGGGTTTCCGGGAAGATATTACACCTTTCAGCGATTGGGTGGCAGGTGACGAGCATCCCCCCTGCATCAGGGACGCGCTATCCGGAAAGGAGCGGGTCAGGGTCATAGACAAGACAGACGTCTGCATGGACTGCTTCTTCAAAGACGCATACCTCAGAGGGGCGGCTGCGGTCATCCGTGTCGAGCACGCTGACAGGTTCTTCGGACTGCTCGCCGTATCGCTTGCGCCCGGTGCCGCATTGGATGACGAGGAGAAAGGACTTCTTGTAGAGGTTGCTTCTGACATAGGGATCGCGCTTCACAACAGTGAGATGGCGGATGCACGTAAAGTTGCTGTGGACGCGCTTAAGGAGAGCGAGGAAAAATATCGAACCCTTTATAATTCTTCCAGGGATGCCATCATGATATTAACTCCTGACGAAAGATATCTCAGCGGAAATGTTGCTGCTGTAAAAATGTTCGGATGTATAAGCGAGGAAGATATTATCTCCAATACTCCTGCTGATTTATCTCCTGAGTATCAACCAGATGGAACATTATCTTCAGCGAAAACTCAACAGAACATGGCAATAGCCATGGAAAAGGGGTCATACCTCTTTGAATGGAAATATAAACGAATGGATGGGGGAGAATTTTTTACCAATGTTTTATTAACAAGAATAGAATTGCAAGGTGGGCAACTTCTCCAGGCGACTGTCCGCGACATCACCGAGCGCAAAGCTGCTGAGGAAGCACTTCGGGAGAGCGAGATGAAGTATCGTATGCTGGCAGACAACACGGTTGATTGTATCTGGCAAGCGAATCTGGACTTCAAATTTACGTATGTCAATCCAACTGTTCTTCGAATGCTTGGATTTACGCAGGAAGAATGGGTTGGAAGTTCACTATTTGATCATTGTCCGCCAGATGGTATGGAGTTTTGTCTAAATCTATTGGGGGGGTGGTTTAGGAAAGATTTTGAATCGGGTGATGTGACGTTTGAAATGCAATTATTTCATAAAGACGGCAGGACGATTGATGTTGAAATAAGTAGTACGATGTTATATGGTGATGATGGAAATCTATTGGGGCTTCAAGGGGCTACCAGGGACATTACCAAGCGCAAAGCTATGGAAAGAGCGCTGCTGGAGAGCGAGGAGGGGTTACGGCGGGTTGTAGAGAATATGCCGGTTATGCTGGATGCATTCGATGATAAAGGAAACATCATAATATGGAACTCTGAATGCGAAAAAGTGACCGGTTTTAACTCCGGTGAAATTATTGATAATCCCAAAGCTGGCAAAATGCTTTACCCTGACAATGATTACGAGAACCACATCCACTCGATGCTTATGGAGTATGGGAATAACTTCCGGAATCTGGAATGGGACATTACTTGCAAAGACGGCAGTCTCAGGACGATACTATGGTCGAACATATCCGAGAAATACCCCATACCGGGATGGTGTTCATGGGCGATCGGGGCAGATATCACAGAGCGCAAGGTTGCGGAGGAGATGCTGCGGGTGGCTGGAGAACGGTTCAAGACGATTGTGGAGACAGCACCCAGCATACTCATGATTAGTGATGCAGAGGGGAATAACGTATATGTCAGCCCAAACTGCGAGGAGTTTACAGGATATGATCCGGATGAGCTTACAGGCGGGATAATGCAGTGGGTGCATGAGGATGACGCAAAGCGGGCAAAGGATATCGTTGACCACACCTTCGGCAGAGGAGTGGGGTGCAAGGATTTCGAGTGCAAGGCTGTTAAGAAGAACGGCGATGTCTGGTATGCATCAAGCTCATGGGAGCCGATTATAGATGCGAAAGGGGAGTTTAAAGGGACAATCTCCCAGACAATCGACATCACAGAGCGAAAAGCTGCCGAGGGTGCACTTCTGGAGAGCGAGCGGAAGTACAGTGAATTCTTCAGAACCTCGAGAGACCCGGTCTTCATAACCACGAAGGGGGGTGGACTGGTAGAGTCCAATGATGCCCTGATGGAAGCTCTCGGCTACGAAACTATGGATGAACTACTGAATATTGATGTATCGAAACATTATGAAAATCCTGATGATATGAAGAGATTTAACCGGGTAGTCGAGCAGGAGGGATTTGCAAAAGAGTTTCCTGCCAATTTAGTGAAGAAAGATAGGAGTATTCTTAACACCCTCATCACAGCGACTGTGCTAAAAGACATAGGCGGGAGAGTGACCGGGTTTCAGGGGACGATCCGCGACATCACCGAGCACAAGAAGGCGGAAGACCAGATCAAACGATCCCTGCAAGAGAAAGAGGTGATGCTTCGGGAGATACACCACAGGGTAAAGAACAATCTCCAGGTCGTCTCGAGCCTCCTTAATATGCAGGCACGAAATGCTACGGATGAAGAGACGAAAGGGATACTCTCCGAATCGAGGGACCGGATAATAACCATGGCTCTTATCCATTCCCAATTGTATGAGGGCAGCGACCTTGCAGAGATAAATATGAAGGAGTTTGTGGACCGGTTACTCGGGCAGCTCCAGAGTTATCAGGTCAGGGATATGAGAATTGCCCGTGTTGTCCGGGTGGATGATTACCCATTCCCGATATCGGTTGCGGTGCCTGTCGGATTGATCATCAATGAACTGCTCTCAAACGCCTTAAAACATGCTTTCGATGGGAGGGACGAAGGCAAGATCGAGGTCTGCCTCACAGCATCGGAAGGATGCAGGATCAACCTGACAGTAAGCGATGACGGCTGTGGACTGCCTCCTGGATTCGATATCAATGAGTCAAAGACACTTGGTCTCCGCCTCGTGAAGATCCTTGCCGAAGACCAGTTGCAAGGAACCCTGGAAGTCACGAGCGATGGCGGAGCAACCTTTAAGATGGAGTTTGACATCACTGATGACTGATGGCTTGCTACGAAGAGACTGGTGAAGTGGCATCCTACAATCAACTTGTGTGTGGGCCATGCCGCATCGCCACGCATAGAAAGAGTTATATGAAGTTCGCGGAGTTTGTTACAGAGGTGCAGGGGCTAAGATGGACGAATCCATATCACTACGGGAACTTGTTGACGTTGATATAATTCAATCCATTCAGGACCGCTTTGCAAAGTTAGTTGGGGTCTCTTCTGTAATTTTTTTGCCGGATGGTGATGCTTTAACGCGTTTTAGCAATCCAACCAAATTTTGCAGTCTGATCCGATCAACAAAAGAAGGGAGACGGCGCTGTTTCCAATCATTCACAGAGATGAGTAGGAAGGCGACCAAGTTAAGCGAGCCCGAAATCATGTACTGCTTCGCGTATGGTGCTCATTTCGTCGCGCCGATCATCATCGATGGTGAGCGCAAAGCAACCATGTATGCAGGTCAATTCAGACCTGAGAAGTTCTCGCCCGAACAATTAAAAGAACTCGAAAAGATCGCTGTGGAGATCGACCTGGACCCGGAACTACTCGCCAGAGAGGCGAAGAATATGCGTACGGTCAAAGACAAGGTGGTCTGGGCTTGTTTAAACTCGTTCTTCCGAACAGTGAAGGTTATTGCGGAACTTGGTGCGCATGCGCTTGAACTGCGCCAGGCGAAGGATGCGCTGCAGAATGCGCACGACGAACTGGAAATGCGCGTGCAGGAACGTACCACCGAACTGACAGAGACAAACGAGGAACTGAAGCGAGAGATTGCTGAGCGAAAAGCCGCGGAGGAGGCACTTCGCGAGAGCGAGGCTAAGTACCGCCTGTTCACAGAGACCTCAAAGGATGCAATCCTGTCGTATGACATGGATGGGCGCATCACATACCTCAACCGAGCTGCGATAGAACTGGGCGGATATAGCGAGGAAGAGGTGCTGCAGATGAATATCATCGATATCCTGCCCAGAGACCAGCTATCCGGATTCTATGAACGTTTTTCTATGCGTGCTGCTGGTGGATCGGGGATTGTCCTTTACGAAGTGGATTTCATCAACAAGTCAGGAGAGCGGATATCGGTGGAAGTGAGCTCCTCGATGATTGCAGAGGACGGTAAACCAGCGGGATTGCTTCTTGCCTGCCGCGACATCACCGAACGAAAGCGAGCAGAAGATGCGCTCCGGGAGAGCGAAGAAAAATTCCGCAGCATCGTCGAGCAATCAAGCGATGGTATTGTGCTTGCCGATGAACAGGGCACTATCATCGAGTGGAACCCTGGGCAGGAGCGGATTATCGGGCTTTCGCGGGCAGAGGTGCTGGGCAGACCCCTGTGGGATGTTATGTCCCATGTGGCTGCTAACGAAAATGATGATCCGGCATTGCAGGGGCGGATCAAATCTGGTGTGCTTAAAATCCTCGAGACCGGACAAGCGGAGTGGCTGGACCGGTTGGAGGAGAGAGTGGTTCGGCGCCCGGATGGGACACACCGGGTCATACAGGTGGCAGTATTCCCTATCGTGACTGGTAAAGGATTCATGACAGGCGCAATCTCCCGCGACACCACAAAGCGCAAAGCCGCGGAAGAGCAGATCAAACGATCCCTGCGAGAGAAGGACGTGCTTATGCAGGAGATACATCACCGCGCAAAGAACAACCTCCAGGTCGTGTCAAGCTTGCTTTCGATGCAGGCACGAACCACCCGGAATAAAGAAGCGATCGATGTGCTCTCTAAATCCCAGTGCAGAATAAATACTATGGCTCTTATTCACACCCAATTATATGAAAGTGGAGACTTATCAGAACTAAATATGAAGGAGTTTGTAGGCACATTGTCGGAACAGTTGTTCCGGAGTTATCAGGTCAAAGACACAAAGATTGCCAGGATCGTTCACGTGACTGATCACAAGTTTCCGGTATCTGTTGGGGTGCATGTCGGGCTGATCATCAATGAACTGCTCTCAAACGCCCTGCAACATGCTTTTGGTGAGGGGGACGAAGGAAAGATCGAGGTCAGTCTCACTGCACCGGATAGCGGCATGGTCAATCTGAGGGTAAGCGATGATGGCGTTGGACTGCCGCCCGGATTTGACATCAATGCTACCAAAACACTTGGTCTGCGTCTCGTGAAGATCCTCATTAAAGACCAGTTACAAGGAACATTGGAGGTCATTAACGAGGGAGGAACAACCTTTAATATGAAGTTTGACATAAGAAGTAATGGGGGCAGTTCATACGGAGAAGATAAGAATACTGATCGTTGAGGACGAAGCCATCGTAGCTGAGGATCTGGAACTGGCAGTTACCAATATCGGCTACGAAGTGGTCGGGCGTGCGGTCAGTGCGGATGCGGCTGTGGATAAGGCAGTCAAACTGAAGCCAGATCTTGTATTGATGGATATCGTCCTTCGAGGGGAGAAAAGTGGTATAGACGCTTCTCGGGAGATAAAAGAGAAGGTAGATATTCCAGTTATATTCTTAACAGCGTATTCGGATGTCGGGCTGATTGATAAAGCCAAGAGCACAGAACCGTACGCTTACATTGTCAAGCCGTTTCAGGAGCGGCAACTCCTCGCATCCATCAAAACGGCTCTTCACAAGAGCGGGATCGAGAAACAGTTGGAAGAGAGCGAAGAATGGCTTGCAACAACCCTTATGAGTATCGGTGATGCTGTGATCGCCACCGACGCAGTGGGTTGTGTGAAGTTCATGAATCATGTTGCTGAGAGACTGACCGGATGGAAACAGGAGGATGCTACCGGAAACCCCCTGACAGAGGTCTTTAAGATCACAAACGGGGAGACCGGCGAAGGGATCGAGAATACGGTAACAAGGATACTCAGGGAAGGTGTCGTTGTCGAGCTGGCTGACCAAACGACGTTGTTGGTAAAGGACGGATCGAAGATACCGATCGATGATAGCTTTTCACCGATCAAAAATGATAAAGGCGGAATCATCGGCACTGTTCTGGCTTTCCGGGACGTGACCGAGCGGAAAGCCGCTGAGGATGCACTGCGTGAGAGCGAAGAGAGATTCAGGATGATGTTTGAGAGCATGAGTGATGCCGTAGCGGTCTATGAAGTGGTTGATGGGGGAAAGGGTTTTATCTTCAAGGATTTTAACAGAGCAGCAGAGAAGGTAGACGATATAACGAGGGAGGACCTGATCGGCAGGAACGTGCTCGATGTGTTTCCGACAATTGTGGATTTCGGACTTTTCGATGTTTTCCAGAGAGTATGGCAGACCGGGGAGCCAGAGCATCACCCGATCTCATTTTATGAGGATAAGAGGATCGCTGGCTGGAGAGCGAACTATATATACAAACTACCATCTGGCGAGATCGTTGCGATCTATGGAGACGTTACCAAGCAAAAACAGGTGGATGAGGATCGGGAGCACCTCGTAAAAGAACTTGAAGCAAAGAACTCTGAGATGGAGAGATTCACCTACACAGTCTCCCACGACTTAAGATCACCGCTCACCACCATCCAGGGCTTTGCCAGCGTGCTCCGCATGGACCTGGAGAAGGGCGAGACCGAGAGAGTGAAAAAAAATCTGAAATACATAGAAAATGGGATAATAAAGATGACGCGCCTCCTAAACGACACGCTGGAACTCTCACGCATCGGTCGCGTTGCGAACCCATCCGAGGACGTGCCGTTTGGCGAACTCGTGTCAGAAGCGCTGGAACAGACATCAGAGCAGGTAAAATCGGGCGGGGTCGAAGTCTCGGTATCCGAGGACTTCCCTGCGGTCTATGTGGACCGGATAAAGATCGTTGAGGTGCTGGTAAACTTAATCGAGAACAGCATAAATTACATGGGCGATGAGCCGCACCCAAGGATAGATATCGGCTATCGCACCGATGATGATGATGGTGATGATGAAACCGTCTTTTTCGTGCGCGATAACGGGATAGGGATCGACCCGGGGTCGCACGAGAAGGTATTTGATCTATTCTGCAAACTGAACCGGGGCACCAAAGGGACCGGTGCCGGTCTTGCCATCGTGAAACGGATAATCGAGGTGCACGAGGGTCGCATCTGGATAGAGTCAGAGAAGGGCAAGGGCTGTGCAGTCTGCGCAACACTGCCCATTGCATCAGATTAGGCGATAAATGTAAAACGCCGAGAGTGAGATTCGAACTCACGCGGCGCAGAGCACCACTGGTTTTCAAGACCAGCGCCGTAGTCCGCTTGGCTATCTCGGCAGCATGGTGACATCGCACTGCTTGATTATATCACTTTCTCCAGAAATCAGGGATCAGCAGCACAAGCACAGTGAATATCTCGAGTCTGCCGATCCACATGCAGAGAATCAATACCAGTTTCCCGATCGGATGAACGCCACCGAAATGCGCGGCAGGACCGATGATGTTAAATCCAGGTCCCACGTTTCCGAGCGTGGTTGCAGCAGCACTCGTTGCACTGACAGGATCCATGCCAAGGATACTCAAGATCAGTGAAGCGACTGTGAATATGAAGATGTAGAGGATGAAGAACGATAATATCGCCTCCATCACGCCCTGTGGCACCATCTGCCTTCCGAGCCGGACTGGCAGGATCGCTTTCGGATGCAGTGATCTGAACAACTCGCGGTACCCGTATTTGATCAGTAGCAGCAGCCGCACAACTTTCGGCCCGCCGCCGGTCGATCCGGCACATCCGCCGATGAACAGGAGTAGGAACAACACCATCCTGGCGGCATCGGGCCATGCATCAAAGTTTGCTGTCGTAAAACCGGTGGTCGTGATGATGGATACCACCTGAAACAATCCGAGCCGGATCGAATCGAATCCATGGGTATTCCACAGCACAAGCACGATCAGCAGCGTTGCGCCGAATACGATGCAAGTATACAGTCTGAACTCGGAATCCCGAAAAAGGCGATTTGCCCCACCGCGCAGCACCCAGTAGTGCAGCGCAAAGTTAGCGCCCGCAACGAACATGAAGAATATCACGATGTATTCGATCAGGGAACTCTGGAAGAACGCGATACTCTCGGAATGCGGCGAAAATCCGCCTGTCGACATCGTGCTGAAGGTGGTGCAGAGCGCGTCATAAAACGTCATTCCGCTGAGCCAGAGTACAAATACCTCGACAGCAGAAAACCCGACATAAACCGACCAGAGGATCTTTGCGGTCTGGCTGAGTCTCGGTCTCAGTTTATCGCCGATGGGATCCGGCACCTCTGCGCGGAAGAGGTCACGTCCTGCAACCGCGAGTTTCGGAAGGATCGCAAGGAAGAGTACGATGATCCCCATGCCGCCGAGCCACTGGGTGAAACTGCGCCAGAATAGCAGACTCTTCGAGTAATCCTCGATAACAGGCAGTATCGTCGAACCCGTGGTGGTGAATCCTGCCATCGACTCAAATAGTGCATCCAGTGGGGAGATGCCGCTTAATATGTATGGCAGCGATCCGAACAGCGCTACCGAGAACCAGCCGATAGCTACGATCGCGAAACTCTCTTTTATTGGGAGATCGTCGATTTCATGCGTTTTCAGTCCGGAAACGATGCCAACTATAAACGTTATGACAGCGGAGATCAGGAAGGGGTTATAATTCTCGTTGTACCAGAGCGCGACTACAAGCGGAACCAGCATCACCAGCCCGAGAAATCTCAGTACCGCGCCTATGAGATTGATGATGGTACTATAATTCATGTTCGATCAGTTTCACTTACTCCGTACCGACGATCCGCACCGTGAGCCTGCGATTCTTTGGACCATCCAGTTCCACGAAAAAGACGCTCTGCCACGTGCCAAGAGCCAGTCCCCCATTCTCGACTGGCATACACACGTTGTTTCCAAGAACTATTGCCTGCAGGTGCGAACGTGCATTATTGTCGATCCGGTCATGCGCGTACCCCCCTTGCGGAACTATGAGATTTAGTAATTTTAATATATCCTCTTTGAGTCCGGGCTCATTCTCATTTATGATGATCGCTGTTGTGGTGTGCGGGCTGTATGCCATTGCCATGCCAGCCCCGATCCCGGTCCTTGCGATCTCCTTATTTAAGGATGCCGTGATATCGATGAGTTGTATACGACTGGTTGTCTGGACGTTCATCTCTTAATCTGCTTTTGCTCGCTGGATTGTAAAGTTTTTGGAGGTAGATGGTCTCACGGCTTGTGGTGTTACCGGAGGCTAAGAGACTTCCGGGACTTCACGACTGATCCGGAGGGGTTCGGATGAGGTCCGGATGAGGTCAGGACATGCGGAAGGTTTAAATATGATCGAGTATTCTGAATGTGTGACATACTATTATTCTGCCATAATTTGGTGGGAATTACTGTTGATTAGCCGCACAATAACGCAACACTCATGCATAAACAGCATGATCAGGATAGATGCCCTATGCTCCCATTTACACCACCCACGCGAGTGCCCCCACACCTCTTGAAGACATCACGGTCGGCATCCAGTAGTAATTCATGTTTATTTATTTTTGCAATCATATTTTCATTATATGATACGGTAAGTACCGCGCTCTGCGTGAACGCGAATGGTCACGAATACGAATTGAGCACAATTCTTAAGTGGGCTATATACAACTTTGGTGTGACAGGTCTTGTAGGTGTGAAGATGGGTGTGACACTGGTCGCTCTGGCTGCTGTTTACTGGATCGTAGCGAATGGTACTCATCTCGGACGAAATGGAGTAAAAAAGTTTTACGGCGTCTATCTTGGAGTGATATTGAGTAATGCCTATGCAGGTACCTCTAATATTTCCGTAATACTCGGAAATGGTTCTTTCTACCTTTTGGGTTTGAATGCCGTGCAAATAGCGCTGTTGCTGGCATTTCTACCACTGCTCGTGGTGTTATTTTTTGACATCTCATAGAGACTTGTGCTCTGGAAAAAGTTGAGACCGCCCGACAGAGCGCAAGGTATTTCAACATAGCGCAACAATGCCACTCTATGAAAACATACGGAGTTCGCATCTGAATGAATTTGAAAATCCTTAACAAAACAGATACAGAACTGGAAATGGAGATTGTAGGTGAGACGCACACCCTGTTAAACCTCTTAAAAACGATTCTTCTGGAGGATGATGCCGTCGAGATCGCTACGTATGATATCAAGTATCTCGGCATCAGCGAACCGATCATGTATGTGCGCACAAACGGCAAGGATCCGGTGCAGGCGGTGCGGAGTGCAATAAGTACAATGATCGCGATATGTGATGAATTCAAAAGTGTGTTCACAGGTTCGATCGATATATGATGCGAAGGTTTTATCAGTACGCGCATACCAGTGAGGAAATCAATGAGTGAAAGCGAAATCCTTGAAAAGATCAAACAGGCAGAATCAGATGCCAATGCGATGGTCGAACAGGCTCACATAGACCGGAAAAAGGCGGTTGTGGCTGCAAAGGATGAGGCGCGTAAGATTATACATGATGTAGAGGAGCGCGCCAATGACCATGCCGCCCATCTGCTAGGGACTGCGAGAGAGCAGATATCAGAGGAGCGCCAGAAGATCGTTCTCCAAGGAAGAAGTGACGCGAATAAGCTTTTGGATACTGCATCGGGTAAGATCGACAACGCAGTCGATTCCCTACTCGCTGAATTTGAGATGGTAGTTCATGCTAAAACCGAAGCAGATGAGTAAGGTGCTCCTGACCGGGCACAAGGATGTTCTTGAGCCAACCATCGAGACGTTACATGATCTACATGCGCTGCATATCGAGGAGTATGCAGAAGATGATTATTTTCACATCGGAACTCCGCTACCGGGTGCGGAGGATGACTCAAAGAAACTCTTGAAACTGCGTTCGATTGCGAGTTTTCTCGGGATCAAGAAACCGTATCCCCAGCCGATCAATGCTCGCCAGCTATCATCCGAACTCGAAGGAAAGCTCGAAACACTTGGCAGCATGGTATCGGGGAAACTGGAGCGGAAATCACAGATCGAGGCAGACTTAAAGGATGTGCAAACCGGAATGCACGAGGTCGAGGTGTTCTCAGGGATTCCTGTGAATTTCGATCTCTGTGGAGGGTATGAAACACTTCACGTCTTTGCCGGGACCGTCAAGAAAGGAGCAGATGTTGAGGCGGGACTGAAAGGGATCACGGACGAGTATCAGTTCTTCACCGGTGACACAGGCGTTTTCATACTTGCAGTCCCGGTCAAGTACATGGATTCGGTCGCAGACCTGTTAGCCGAATACGAGTTTGGCGAGGTCAAGATACCTGCAATCTCGGGCACACCTGACGACCTGATAAGCGAACTTAAGAACAGGCAGGATTCACTTACAAAGGATATCGAGTCCCTATCTTCGGAGATCGACTCGGTGAAAGCAGAGTACGAAGATTTCATCCTTGCGAGCGAGGAGTTGTTATCCATCGAGACGCAGAAGAAGGAGGCGCCACTGGTCTTTGCGACATCAGAGCACACATTCGTTATCGATGGATGGATTCCGGATGATGAGTTCGAGACCGTGAGATCGAGCGTCGAAGAAGCGACCGGCAATCGGGTTTACGTAACGATTGTGGAAGAGCCGGTCGATGAAGCGAATGTCCCGATCGAATACGACAACCCAAAGGTCGTAAAGCCGATGGAAGCGGTCATGAATCTCTATGCCCGCCCGAGATACCACGAGATCGATCCAACCATTCTCGTGTTCATCGCATTCCCGCTATTTTACGGGATGATTCTTGGAGATATCGGGTACGGATTGATACTACTTGGGATATCTCTTTATGGCAGGTCAAAACTGCACGGGGAAGGATGGAACTCGCTTTTCACTATCCTGATCTACTGCAACATAGTTACGTTAATCTTCGGGATATTATACGCAGAATTCCTTGGATTCCCGCTGGCAGGGATTCATGGACATCCGGGCTTGATTCCGGGGTGGGACACCATTACACTATTTGCGGGTCTGGGTGGTGAGATGGTCACCTATCCCATCCACAGGACGCATCTCGTAACCACCCTTCTTGTCCTGACCCTCTTAATCGGCGTAGTGCATATCAACATAGGGCTTATCGCCGGGTTCCGAAATGTACTGGCGAAACACGGCATGAAAGCGGCGGTACTCGAAAAGATCGCCTGGATGGTGCTGCAAGTTGGCATATTCCTTCTCCTCTTCGGAGTGATGGGAGTTGTCCCGAGTATGCTGCCGGGCGCAGTCGTATTCGCGCTTGCAGTCATCATGCTGGTCGCAGGAGAGGGCGCGGTTGCAGTGATCGAACTACCATCCATCCTGACCAACACGCTCTCGTACTCAAGGCTGCTTGCGGTCGGTCTATCATCGATCGGCATCGCAACAGCGGTCAATACGATGTCAGGAATGGCGTGGTCGAGTGGCGGGATATATATTGTCCTCGCAGCGATCATATTCATACTCGGACATGGGCTCAATACTGCACTTAGCATAATCGCGCCCGGACTGCACGCGCTCAGGCTGCAGTACGTAGAATTCTTTACTAAGTTCTACGAAGGCGGGGGCAGAATATACAATCCATTCGGATACAATAGAATATACACAGAGGAATAGAAAATGGTAATTGAATTAGCTGGAGCAACACTCGAACAGATAGCAGCAAACCAGACAGGCTTAATCGCAATCGGCGCAGGACTTGCAGTCGGACTTGCCGGCATCGGATCAGGCATCGCAGAGAAGGATATCGGTTCCGCAGCGGTCGGGGCATTTACCGAGAAAGAGGAACTCTTTGGTAAGGGTCTGATCATGACCGTTATCCCGGAGACGATTGTGATCTTCGGATTCGTTATTGCGATCATGCTGCTCATGTGATTATGGGACTTGAAAACGTCGTTTCCGATATCCTGAAGAGCGCAAAAGCCGATGTATCTGCAATCGAGGCAGATCGGGATAGCGAGGTATCCTCGATTGTTGAGGAGGCAAAGCGCACAGGCGAGCGGATCACTGGCGAGAAGGTGGCATCTGCTGAAGAAGAGGTGACGCGCATCAGAAAGCAGGAGATCTCTGGCGCGAATCTTGAGGTAAGAAGGATGATGCTTAATACGCGCAAAGGTGTACTGGACGAGACCCAGAGGCAGACAGCAGAGCGTCTCCATGAAATGGACACCGAATCTCTCTTACGATCGCTGATCAGGGCGCATAGTAGTGGTGTTGCACGGGTCTACTCAAGTAGGCAGGATCAACCGATCGTTGAGAGGTTGTGCGATGAACTGCTTGAGGATACACTAACAAAACTCGAATACGCAGGTAATATCGACTGCATAGGCGGAATCGTCCTTGAAACTGAGGACGAGACCGTCAGGTTGGATTACACATTCGATACCATCTTAAGCGAGGTTGGCGAGCGGTCGATGAAGCAGATCTCTAACATCCTCTTTGGATGATATGATTCTTGTCCTGTCGATCGGCGGTTCCGTGATCGACCATGATCAGGATCGGCTCACAGAGTACGCGAAGGTACTTCGGGATCTGAGATCAGACCACACAGTCTTTGTTGTGGTCGGAGGCGGCACAACTGCCCGCGATTACATCGGAATGGCACGCACATTCGATGCGGATGAGGCGTTCTGCGATTTGATCGGGATTGGGGTCACCAGATTGAATGCCCGCCTCATGATCGCCGCGCTCGGAAGTGCCGCGTACCCGGTTCCGCCGGAGACACAGGAAGACGCAAGCGTCGCCGCGCTCTCTGGCAGGATCGTTGTTATGGGCGGGACTACCCCTGGGCACACGACCGATGCGGTCGCGGCAATCCTTGCGGAATACGTTCACGCAGACATCTTGATCGATGCCACATCCACAGACGGCATATATACAAAAGACCCGAAGAAACATCCGGACGCTGTGAAACTGGATGAGCTATCCCCGGCACGCCTGGTCGAGATCATCGCTGCTGATAGGATGGCGGCTGGCGCGAATCTGCCGCTTGATATGCTTGCAGCAAAGATCATCGAGCGATCAGGGATTCTCACAGTCGTTCTCGATGGTAGAGCGCCTATGCATGTGGTAGACGTTGTGAATGGGAATCAAGTCGGTACACGCGTGCGGTGATTCCCAGGATGAAACTTAAAGATGGGAGTGTAAGTATAAGCGTGGAGTGGTTGTGGTTGCAAGAATGGTAATTCGTGCTCGGATGGGACAATGTGGATTTGGGAAAGCGAGCACTGTCTGAAAAGTCAGTGATTTATCACCGCGGAGATCGCAGAGTTTCGAGACCGCGTAACCCCTCTGCGCACCCTGCGGTAGAATAAAAGGGCATGGCGATATCACTGGAAAAATCGAGAGTGTCGGGAAAGCGTACTTCGGGTGAGTGAGGAGAGTAAGCCCCCTTCTGTTCATAGCAGCATTCGACTACGCGCCATACCCGGGCACGGCCGGACTCCGCTTCTTGCTTTCGCAATTTTGCCCTGTGTTGGCTTGCACCCACGGGGATTCACCGTTTCATCCATCGATATGCGACCTCAGCCTTCCGGCATCATTGCATTGGCACAATCGTGGTAGCGTTTCTGTGTCAGAGCCAGAACTCTCGCCCTATGCCATTTCGGCATCCGTGTGTCCAGTGGTGGAGGGACTTTCCTCACGACTTGTGGTCGCGGCGGCTGCTCTTCCTCTCTCGATTATTGCATGGTCTCTAGATGGTATTATATGTTGTCACAGGGGGCAGCAGAGATGGGGGCTTCTTCCGCATATCTATAATATCTTAAAACACAAAGTCAGAACCAGAGCACCAGATGAATTGCCAGCCCCAGATAATGGAATGAAGGAATAGTGAAATAACCATGTGGGACGCCATATTAAACAAATTCAAGAAATATCCGGCGCAGGAGCGGGTCGTGCGCCTGCTGCTGGAGCGCGGCTTTCAGGTAACACGGGACGGAAAGGTGGTCTCAGGTGGCATACGACTGGCGCACACCCAGATAGCAAGGGAGGCTTCCGTCGATCGCAGGGCAGTTGATGGCGCGGCAGCGATGATCATGGAGGATTCGCTGCTCAGAACCGTTTTCACGAACATCCGTCCGATCTCATCGCTGCGTGAGGTTGCGCCCGATCTCAAACTCGGCGTGATCGTCATAACGCCGGTGGATGCCGCCCGTACAGGCATTCTTGCCTCGGTGGCGGTGTGTGTGGCAGAACGCGGGATCAGTATCATGCAGGCGATCGCTGATGACCCAAGGCTTGCCGTGCGCCCGACGCTGACCATCATAACCGATCGGCAGATACCTGATGATCTGGTCGGGGAACTGCTGAAGTGCGAGGGCGTGCGAGGGGTCGGTGTATATTGACTGTATGCCTATATCGCTACCCTGCAGACGTTCGAGGTGGAGGTGGTTGTTGCGGTTTTGGGCAGGGGTGGTCAGTTTTACCCCGCTCTTTTCAATATCTCCGAAAGAAATTGACCGTATATTTAGTAGGGCTGCCTAACTATCACAAACCACTCCCCGCACAAATCCATCCTGAAATCGGTTAGCTGCACTCCGAAACACCAACTTCTCAAATAAAGACCTAAAACTTTAAATTAGGCTATCTATGGGATATCATATAAAAAAAAGTTCCAGTTAATACGGTACGAACGCTCAATATTTTTGTCAACCATTGTCTGAATCTACAACCGAAAAGCCAATCGCTCTCTCTGGTTTTGAGTACAATCGGGGGATGTTAAAGGCGGCAATGGCAAATAACCACCTCGGAACAGTAGGATCGCGGTCGGATTCCATCCATTTGGCGATAAAGAATCCCCCTTCTCCGAATTTTCACTGAGAATACCTAAAAACGGTTGGAACAACATGCTGGGTCTAATGGTGGTATGTGCACCTCATAGCAGTTTTCTTCTCGGAACGGAAGAGAGGTTTTCAGTCTGCGCGTTCTCGATGTTCTTGTGAACTCTCTTGAATTCGAAGATACTGTCTTTGGTCAGGGGTTTTATTATTTTCCGGTCACCATAATTCTCGGCAGCACTTCAGGTCTTGAGAGGCGGGTGAACTTGACAACCACCGGCTGCAGCAATATTTATATGTCAGACCGCTCCAGCATGTTATACATGGGAAATATCAGACCAACATACATAAAAAAAATCGCAAAAGAGTTGATTGAAAAGCGCGGTTACGCATTCGGAACCGACTTCGAGGCCAATAAGGCGCAGGTTGCCGAGCATACAGACATCACCAGCAAGACGATACGCAACAGGGTCGCTGGTTATGTCGTACGCAGAAACGTGATCGCAAAACGTTCAAAGATAATATAAGGTGGTGCTTATGGACCTCAAGGGCGCTATGCCTGCGCTGATGACTCCGTTCACGCCCGATCGCAAGATTGACGGGGCTGGGTTTAAGGATAACATCAGGTATACGATCGAGCATGGGGTCTCTGGCATCGTTCCCTGTGGAACGACTGGCGAATCAGCAACGATAACGCTTGAAGAGCACAAACAACTGATCGATATCGCGGTTGACTGTTCCAACGTTCCCGTGATCGCCGGAACCGGATCGAACAACACTAATGAGGCGATCGAACTCACCAGACATGCGGCAGACGCGGGTGCCGACGCATCGCTGCTGATCACGCCGTATTACAACAAGCCGAACCAAAACGGGATTATCGCGCACTTTGATGCGATCACGTCCG
The DNA here is from genome assembly GCA_965195165.1 of uncultured ANME-2 cluster archaeon. Taxonomy (GTDB): domain Archaea; phylum Halobacteriota; class Methanosarcinia; order Methanosarcinales; family Methanogasteraceae; genus Methanogaster_A. The sequence continues at coordinate 19,041 of CBDAFH010000048.1, forward strand.
CTGTTGACATCCCGATCATACTCTACAACATCAAATCGAGAACCGGCATCAACCTCGAACCTGCGTTGATAGCACAACTTGCAGAGATCCCGAACGTCATCGGAGTCAAGGAGGCAAGCGGCAATCTGGGGCAGGTATCACGCATCATCGAACTGACCATGGACTCTGATTTCATATTGATCTCGGGCGATGATGCCCTGACGCTGCCGATCATGTCGCTTGGGGGGGTTGGCGTGATATCGGTTATTGCAAACATCGTTCCCGCGCAGACGGTTGCTTTCGTAAACGCGATACGTGCAAACGACCGCGATGAGGCGAGACGTCTGCACTATAAGCTTGCCCCACTTGTGCGGGCGATGTTTATCGAGACGAACCCGATCCCTGTGAAGACCGCTGCCGGCATGATCGGTCGTGCAGCCGGACCCTTGCGGCTTCCGCTTGCACCGATGGGCGCGCAGAACGAGCAGAAACTGCGGAGCGCGCTTGTGGCGGCTGGACTGCTCAAGGGATGACTAGCATGTTTGCTTAAGACCGCATCGCCAGAAGAGGCGGTGATGGAATGCCTCAAAAAGCGAGGCGAAGGGCCGGACAGGTGCTTGCCTGTCAGGATCGCGGATGAGACCGGGATGCCGCTGGCTGTGGTGATCGAGGGGTTGTTGGTGAGGGTGAAAACGAGATACAGAGGTGAACGAGATGAAAACTTTAGGTAACGTTCCCTACAAAGATGTATTCATTGGTGAGAAACTGAAAAAAGCGGAAAAGATTTTGAGAAATATTTAACACGATGCAAATTGTTTAGATGAATAAAAACCGGAGGGATTAAATGCGTACATTACAGATTACAACGATCTTCTCAATGCTTGTGCTGTTATCGGGCACCGCAGTCGCCGCGGACTGGCCAATGTTCGGACATGATCCGCAGCATACGGGCGTGGCTGGCGAAAGTTTGGAGCCGCCGCTTGAGGTATTGTGGAAATTCGAAACAGATTGTCGGGTGTATTCTCCTGCTATCTCTGGTGGTGCCGTCTACATAGGCTCACTTGATGACTATGTATATGCTCTGGATGCAGAGACGGGTACAGAAAAATGGAAATTTGAAACCGGTGGCAATATTTTCTCTTCTCCTGCTGTCTATAGTGGTACTGTCTACATCGGATCAGATGAGTCTTTCACACGTTGTGGCTATATATATGCACTGGATGCAGAGACGGGTACAGAAAAATGGAAATTTGAAACCGGTGGCAATATTCAGTCTTCTCCGGCCGTCTCTGATGGTACCGTCTACATCGGATCAGATGATCGTTATATGTATGCGCTGGATGCGGATACAGGTGCAGAAAAATGGAAATTTAGAACCAGTGGCGCTATTCAGTCTTCTCCGGCTGTCTCTGGTGATACCGTCTACATAGGATCAGGTGATTATTATGTATATGCACTGGATGTGGATACGGGCACAGAAAAATGGAAATTTAAAACAGGCGGCGCTATTTATTACTCTTCTCCGGCTGTCTCTGGTGGTACCGTCTACATCGGATCAGATGATCGTTATATATATGCGCTGGATGTAGATACAGGTGCAGAAAAATGGAAATTTAAAACTGGTTCCTGCGTGCGTTCCTCTCCTGCTGTCTATAGTGGTACCGTCTACATAGGCGCACGTGATGGACTTGATGGCTATGTATATGCGCTGGATGCAGAGACGGGTACAGAAAAATGGAAATTTGACATAGGCGGCGATGCCGGCTCTTCTCCCGCGGTCTCTGGTGGTACCGTCTACATGAGCACAGTTGCTAAGGTATATGCGCTGGATGCAGATACGGGCGCAGAAAAATGGAAATTTGAAACCGGTTGTTGTGTGTGTTCTTCTCCTGTTGTCTCTAGTGGTAGGCTCTATGTGATCTCGATTTATGGTGTGTATGCACTCACAACAGAAGTGATAACGTCTACATCTGCACCAACTCTGGAACGGACACCCACACCAACCGCAGTATACACCCCACTACCAATCGCCACACCCCACCCAACGTTCATAGCTACACCAAAACCCACCCCTGCAACAACCCCAGAAGACGCATCCCCGCCTGCGATATCCATCCTCAATCCGATCATCATCGAATATAACAACAACGGAGTTCTGGAAGAGGGGGAAAAAGTAACAATAACATACGGCGCAAACGATCCTCGTGGAGTCACTTCGATAAAAATACTGATCGACGGAACGATGCTCGAATCCCGAAATGGGGCAGGAACGTACACTGTAACAACAAATTCCCTCCCTGTGGGCAAGCACATAATCAGGGTCGAAGCAACCGATTCAAAATCAAACACGGGTTTCGAAGAACTCCCTATAACAGTCGAACGAACCGGACCAAGTGTCTATTTCGGAACCACAAGAACCACGATCAACAAAGGTGAGGACGCCATCTTCACGCTTTCAGCAGTCAACCCAATCGGAAACCCCCCGATGACAATTCAGTTGATATTAAAGCCGCCGTCGGGTGTCTCGGTTACCAGCAGTTCATTCGCGAAAGCCGGATCCGGAATCTACACCTGCACCCATGCAATCGAATCCGGCGATAATGTGCGGTCGATCGAGGTGCGCCTCACAGGCAACGAGGTCGGAACGCATGAGATCGAAAGCGAGGTGTACTACCAGTTCGATGGCAGTCCAAAGTCCCCGACACGGTACGAGACGCTCACGCTGATCGTTGAGCAGGACACTCGTTCCGCGGATTCTGAATCTGAAGCGCGGGAGATCATGGTGCCGGGCTTTGGGGCGATGGTCGCAGTTATGGGGCTGTTGGCTGTATATCTAAGGAGGAAAAGAAGATGAAAAGAATCGCATTTCACGACCGCGAGAAGGAGATAAAAGAGATACAGGCGATACTGGACGCAGAGCCGTCTCTGATCACCTTCGTCTACGGGCCGATAAACAGCGGAAAAACCACACTGATCCGCCATTTAATCGAACAACTTCCGGAAGAGTACACCATATTCTACATAAACTTAAG
>CBDAFH010000049.1:0-2641 GCA_965195165.1 uncultured ANME-2 cluster archaeon
AACAAGATGCTGAAAGCATATCGGTACCGGATGTTTCCAGATAAGGAACAAAGAGAAATGTTCCTCAAACATATTGGAGCGTGCCGCTTTGTATACAACCTATCGCTTGAACAGAAGATCAAAACTTATGAGACTGATAAAACCACCTTATCATGTTACGATCTCAATGCTATGCTGCCAGACCTAAAAAAAGAGTTTGACTGGCTCAAAGAAGTCAATTCACAGTCGTTACAACAGACAAATAGGAACCTTGATTCGGCATTCACACGATTCTTCAGAGAAAAGAGGGGTTTTCCAAAGTTCAAATCAAAAAAGAATCCGGCACAATCATTCGGCGTACCACAAAACTACATAGTAGACTTTGATAACAACCAGGTAAAACTCCCTAAAATTGGGTGGATCAAAACAAAGTTGAGCAGGTCGTTTGAAGGGATCTCAAAGACTGCAACAGTCTCAATAACTGCAACCGAGAAGTTCTTCATCAGCATCCTCGTGGATGATGGTAAAGAAAAACCGAAAAAAGAACCATTCGGATACGACAGCACCATAGGACTCGATGTCGGGATCAAAGACTTCGTAACGATGTCTGATGGTACCAAAGTCGATAACCCCAAATTCCTGAAGAGTTCACTTCAGCGATTGAATGTATTGCAGAGAAAAGTAAGCCGGAAAAAGAAGGGATCGAAAAACAGAGATAAGGCAAAGTATCAAGTAGCAAAGCAATACGAAAAGATCACAAACCAACGAAAAGACTTTCTACACAAAATAACCACAAAGTTAGTGCGCGAGAACCAAGCGATTGCTGTGGAAACTCTCAATGTGGCTGGTATGATGAAAAACCATTGCCTTGCGCAAGCGATTGGTGATGTGTCATGGAGTGAGTTTTTCAGACAACTTGAATACAAGTGTGAGTGGTATGGAAAAACTCTGTTGAGGATCGGGCGGTTTGAGCCGTCCTCAAAGATATGCAGCGTTTGCGGATCGATCAACCGCGATCTGAAACTCTCGGATCGTGAATGGACTTGCGCAGGATGCGGAACACTCCATGATCGAGACATAAACGCAAGCATCAACATCAAGAAATTCGCCCTTCAGGATCAAAACCTGATTGGTGTAATAGCACCGCTGGACACGCGGGAAGAGCCAGTTGGAGATGTCATCAATGGATGAATCAATGAATCAGGAAGGATTCCTCGCTCTTCAGAGCGGGGAGGATGTCAAAATATTATTCGTGGATGGAGTCCACGATGCACACGACTATTTTTATAAGTCCTCACCGAAATAACTACAACCAGATGCCAAAACACCTGATGATTCTTGGAACCGCATCCCATGTCGGAAAGAGCGTATTGGCCGCCGCATTCTGCCACATATTCTCAAAGAATGCGCCGACTGCGCCTTTTAAAGCGCAGAACATGAGTCTTAACTCGTGGATCACGAAGGATGGCGGCGAGATCGGGATTGCACAGGCGATACAGGCGTGGGCTGCCGGAATCGAGCCGACAGTGGATATGAACCCGGTTCTCTTAAAGCCGAAGGGCGACCGGCTCTCGCAGGTGATCATCCTTGGCAGACCTGCTTATGATCGGGCAGCAGGCGACTATTACGAGTCGATCGAAGAGATTTCAGGGGTCGTCGATGGTGCGCTTGCGCGGCTTGGCGAGATCTACGACCTGATCGTGATCGAGGGCGCAGGAGGCGCGGCTGAGATCAACCTGTACGAGAGGGACATCGTGAACATCGGATGCGCCCGATCGATAAAACCAGAGATCATACTGGTAGGCGACATCGAGCGCGGCGGCGTCTTTGCGAGCCTGTATGGAACAATGGCGCTGTTGCCGGACGACATCAGAGCCCTTGTCAGGGGATTTATCATCAACAAGTTTCGCGGCGATTATGAGATCCTGAAACCCGGAATCTTGCAACTCGAGGAGATAACAGGACTGCCAGTCTTCGGGGTCGTGCCTTATGCGGATATCGCGATTCCTTCGGAGGATTCGGTATCCATCGCGGATAAGAAACCCCTGGAGCGTCCCATCGATATCGCGGTCGTACGCCTCCCCCGTATCTCGAATTTCACGGACTTTGAGCCGCTCGAAGCGTTTGCAAATGTCAGGTACCTCCCGCTTTATTCGGATCTCGGAAATCCCGACCTGATCATCATCCCGGGAACGAAGAACACGACCGCCGACCTTGTGGAGATGCGGGAGCACGGAATGGACAAACGGATCATCGATATGGCGAAGATGCGGTCGGTTCCGGTCATCGGGATATGCGGCGGATACCAGATGCTCGGGCGGACGATCATCGACAGCGGGTTTGAGGGCAGCGTTGCCGAGATCTCAGGAATGGGGCTTCTCGATGTGGCAACGACATTCGAGCGGTACGAGAAGCAGACCCGGCAGGTCACAAAACAGGTAACCGCGGGCGGACCGATCATCGGGAGCATCCGCGGCGAAGCGGTCTCAGGTTACGAGATCCATACCGGCGACACCGTATCCGCCCACCCGGTCTTCGGGGACGACGGGTGCATCGACGAATCGGGGCTCGTCTTCGGCACGTATCTGCACGGCTTGTTCGAGAATGAGAACGTGCGAAGCGCGCTGCTCGGATATCTCTACAGGAAGAAAGGAATCCCGGT
>CBDAFH010000050.1:0-13979 GCA_965195165.1 uncultured ANME-2 cluster archaeon
AGACATGAAGATCATAGACATACTTCGTGAGAACGCACGCACACCGCACACCGAGATTGCTGCCCGACTCGATGTTGCCGAATCCACGATACGACACCGTGTGCGGGCGCTCGAGGAAGAAGGTGTAATACAACAGTACACGGTCGTAACCGATCCGGCGAAGCTCGGGTACAACTCAATCGCCCTCGTCGGAGTCGATGTCGAGCCCTCGTATCTCCTCGATGTTGCGTTGCGTTTGAGCGAGTTTTCAGAGGTGAAATTCGTTGCAACCTCAGCAGGAGATCACATGATCATGACCGAAGTGTGGCTTACGGATGGGGGGGCACTCAGGACATTCATCGCTGAGAAGATCAGGAAACTGAACGGCGTGAAGAATGTGTCGCCGACTGTGATCATGGATAACTGGAAGGTGCGCAGCGGGTACCTGCTGCCGTAAGTATTAGAAACATTTCGAATGCATAACCAAAATGCGAAGGCGATATATGAAAGCCATATATACCTTCAAATCGTATGAATATGTGAAGTGTTGCGAATGTGCAGGAGTTGTGATAAACATCGATTAAAACGGTATGAAGGGGTTTTGTGATGAGTGACAAAAAATACTATGCTGCGAGGAAAGGAGTTTTGAAACCAGAGCCCATGGATTTCCAATTATTGAAGAATGTTTTTCTCCGAATCTACCGAGAGTTTGAAGATGATCTTTACTTTCAAGAAGCAACGGGTTATAATTGTGTTGATGTGGGTGAGGTTCATGGTAGTTGGGGTTGTGGGGATAGTGATATTGAAGCATCCATCTATTTGGAATTGAGAATGTGTGACATTTGGCCAATAAAGAAAAATATTGAAAACTATGATGAACCCACTCTTTTTACTGTCATCGAATTTCTATATGATTATGTCTCAGAACCTACAGACAAACGGTATCACAGCTGGAATAATTGTGGATGGCATTCTTCCGAATATGATCGAGAGAAAGGAAGAGAGAAATATCGGACTAAAATCAACGAGGTTCTTAAAAATTATGACACAAGGTACAAACTATCGAGCAATGGAGAGATTCTCGAAATTGCACCAACCGGATTGGAAACCGTATTCGAAGAAATTGTTCAAACTGATGACCCTGAGAACATTGACATGAGACGACAAAATGCAATATCCAAGTACATGAGGCACCATGCAACAATCTCTGACAAGAAAGATGCTGTCAGGGAGCTTGCAGACGTGTTAGAATTTCTTAAGAAGTCTGGTATTCGATTGCAAAAGAAAGATGAGAGCGATCTCTTCGGAATAATCAATAATTTTGATATTCGCCATCATAACATGTTCCAACATGGTGAATACGATAAAGAAATATGGTACGACTGGATGTTCTACACATTTCTTTCGTCCATCAATGTTCTTTTGAAACTTAAGGGTGGGGAGAATGGTGATTGAGGCAGCATCTATCATCCGACTACTTGCATTCAGTGCTTCCCATACACTCGAAACACCAGACAACACACCACCCCAAAGAAAACCCGGTGCAAACAAATGAAATGGCTTAAAGACATCCGCAATCGGCAGATTCGATTAACATCCGAGTGGCAGGTGCATACCGAAAGGGACCACCCAGAAATGTTTGGGCAGATCTACAGAGTACAGGACACCTATCAAACGATAAAAACCAGAGGTGGGATCGATGAACGTTTTACTGTCAATTAAACCGAAATATGTCAACGAAATCGTAAATGGAAATAAAAGGTACGAGTTTCGGAAATCGGTTTTCAGAAAGCGCGGCAATGTTGGTAAAGTATATATTTATGCTTCTTCCCCTGTGAAACGAATTGTAGGCGCATTTACGATAAAAACTATCATGGAAGAACGTCCGGAAGAGTTGTGGAGAATATGTAAGGAGTTCTCCGGAATCTCGGTGGCGGAGTTTTTCGATTATTTTAGAGATAAGGACAAGGGATATGCTATTGAAATTGGGATGTTGGAATTGTTTGACCCTATAGATCCAAAAGATCGTGTTCCTGATTTTTCCCCGCCTCAATCCTTTTGCTATACGGATGAACCATGGGGAAGCGTATGAAATTACTGACCCTGTACGGAGGAAACTTCGGGGAACGAGTGATACGAAACCTTGTAAACGACTCCGAATTCTGCAAATCCTGTGATCCGCTCTGCACGCACTGTAAATATGAGAGGTATTGCTACGCAGAAAGTATCATCGGCACGATCAAACTCCCTGCGCCAGAGACGCTGCCTGATTTCATCGACGACCCTGACCCATACATCCCTGTGCTGCCATCAGCGGATATCATGATCGCAACAGAGATCCATCCCGACATACTGATGGAACTGCCCTCGCGGCTGAATGATACAGGAATCAAAGGCTTGATCGTTCCGGTCGAGCAGTCAAGAGAAGCCTCTTCAGGGCTTGCAAAACAGGTGGGAGAGAGGTGCAGCGCAGCGGGAATCGAATCCGCATTCCCAAAGCCGTTCTGCTCGCTTAACCGGGAAGGGGGGATCATCGGAAGATTTGTTTCCGAGTTCGGGATTGGAATCCCGGTTCTTGAGATCAATGTTGCAAACGGAGTCATTTCAGCAGTCAAGGTCAAGCAGAGCGCACCCTGCGGATCGACATGGTTTGTTGCGAAGAAACTGATCGGAGCACCTGCGAACTCGCAGCAGGATATTCGCGATATCGTTGCTGAGGCGCATCACTCGTATCCATGCACCGCGGACATGACCGTGGACAGGGAACTCGGGGATACGATCCTGCACCGGGCAGGGTATCTGATCAGAAGTGCGGTCGAGGATGCACTCTCGCTCTGAGCGCGGCTGAAATGCCTTATTTTTTCTGTTCAAGAACGCTTACATCGGGGTTCGCCTCGCCGAACTTCTTGACGAGTTCCGCGATCACACCGTCTCTGGCCATCCCTTCACTCTCGAGCCGCCCTATCAACTGATACGAGGCAAAGAGCGGCGAAGGTCCGATCTCTGATGCGAAGTTGCCGATTCCCTGATTCCAGACAAAGAGCGTGAAGAGTTCATCCAGTTCCGGGACTGTGACTCCGGCAGAGTATGCCTTCACCAGTTCCCGCGTTGCCTGGCGAAGACGCCCTGCGCCAACAGCATTCGCAAGCGAGAGCAGATATTTGGTCTTCTGGTCTATGGCAGGATCTTCCTTTTTCCAGACAAGTTGCCAGAACTGCGACGCGGTCTTGCCAAGCGTCTTGTCGATTTTACCGAGATTGGCGAGAGCTGCCGGGTGCAGTGGCGTGTCCATCGCGGCGGCGGCATCTATCTCTTCTGTCCGGTAAAAATATGCCCGGTATTCGTTGTCCGAGATCTTCTCGGCCAGATGCTCGAAACCGATCTCTTCCAGAGTGGAATAGAGCGGGATCGGCTCGAAACTCTGAATCACGCAGATTCCAGCTCCAGCACTCACCTTTTTGGCTTTTTCCAGAATCGTCTGCAGGAAATTGCCAGCAAGCCCCCTGCCATCCAGCACTTCGAATGATTCTTTTTTATCGTTCCATTCTTTGGTCATGAGTTACCACCTGTATGTATAAACTTTTTAACGGTTTACCGTTATAGTGATGTGTATTGCGAAATATATAACGTTGTGGTGCGGAAATCGTCCATAATGTTTAAGAGAAATACGAAAATCGAATGGTGGCATACAAAATGATTGACGAAAAAGACAGGTTGATATTGGAGATACTTCGTGGGAATGCTCGCACACCGCTTACCGAGATTGCGGAAAAACTCGGCGTCAGCGAATCCACGATACGAAAGCGCGTCAAGGCACTCGAGGATGGGGGCGTTATAAAGCGCTACACCGTGGTTGTTGATCCAGCGAAACTCGGATACAACTCGGTCTCGTTTGTCGGTATCGATGTCGAGCCCACGCATTTTCTCGATGTTGCAATCAAAATGACAGAGTTTCCTGAAGTGAAATTCGTTGCGACGTCGACCGGGGATCACATGATCATGACCGAGGTCTGGCTTAAGGACGGGAGGGAACTTGGAAAGTTCATCGCGGAGAAGATCGGGCGGCTGGAGGGCGTGCAGAGGGTCTGTCCAGCCGTAATTATGGAGAAGTTAAAGGACAGTTGCGGATGATTCCGATCATCGTTCTTGCATCTCTGCCGCAGCCACAACCTTTCCTGCAAGCTCTGCGCACGCAGCAAGATCGTCTGCCCCCGGCACAAATTTGACCGATACGGAATCGACAACCGTAACACCGGCCTTCTCAAGCTCGCCCGTAATCGCTTTGACCGCGCCCCCTGCCCAGCCGTACGATCCAAAAGCAGAACCGACCTTGCCCTTTGGTCTCAGTCCCCTGAGATATGTCAGGAATCCCCCAACGCTCGGAAACATCCCGTTGTTGAGGGTGGGAGAGCCAACAAGTATGATCTTAGCCTCCAGAATCTCGCGTACAATCTCGCTCCATTCCGATTTCCCGAGGTGGTACACCTTGACCTCGAACCCGGCATCGATTATGCCCTGTTCGATCGCAGCAGCCATCTTCTCGGTGCTGCCCCACATGGTATCATAGACCACGATTGCGGTATCGTTTGACGCGCCCGAACTCCAGCCGCGATACACGTCAAGAATTTCACCGACGCTGGAATCGCGCCAGATCATGCCATGGCTCGGCGCAATCATGTCGATCTCGATTCCCATATCACCGATCTTCTGCAGTGTCTTTGTGATGAGCCGCGAGAACGGCATCAGGATGTTGGCATAGTACGTGGCAGCATCGTCAAGTATCCCGGAAACCTCGTCTGCGTACCGCTTGCTGCTTGCGATGTGCTGCCCGAACGCGTCGTTCGAGAGGAGCAGGTGATCCTCGGGGATATACGTAACCATGTTGTCGGGCCAGTGGAGCATCGGGGTCTAGATAAACGAGAGCGTCTTCGTCCCAAGCGAGATCGTATCTCCAGTCTTAACAGTCTTTATCTTCCACTCGTCACAATCATAGTACATCGGCAGTTCTTCCGCGCCTTTCTCGGTTGCGATCACTGTCGCATCGGGGGCGACCTCCATCACGCGGGGAAGTGATCCCGTGTGATCCGGCTCGACATGGTTCACGATCACATAATCGATGTCGCCCAAGTCTGTTATCGCTTCTACACGACTGCGCAGTTCATCAAAGAATCCGGCTTTCACGGTATCGACAAGCGCAGTTTTTGAGCCTTCGACGATGTATGCGTTATACGTCGTACCTCTTGGTGTGGCATATCCATGAAAATCCCGCAGGTTCCAGTCAATCGCACCAACCCAGTACACGCCGTCTTTTATCTCTACTTTGTTCATGATATCATTTCTCAGGTCAATCTTCCTCTCCGATATAAACCGTCGCTTTCTCCGGCGTCTTTCCACCTTTTACCTGATGGTAGTACGCATAAGTCATCGGCTCGCCCTCTCCGAGAATATCGGCATCAACAACCTCGCCGATGAAGAGGATGTGCGTGCCCACATCCACCTCCTGTGAAACCGCAACCTCGATATAAGCAAGAGTATGATCGAGCACGACCGGTGCACCGGTGGTTCCGGTCCGATACCTGATACTCTCGAACTTGTCGAGGTCCCTGCCTGACCTGAAACCGAACCTGCCGATTACTTCCATCGGCGTGTCCGTCCCGAGAACAGATGCCGCAAAGACACGACTCTTTTTGATGTATTCGCAGGTCAGGTTCTCCTTGTTTATGGCAACCGCAACCGTGGGCGGTCTGGACGCCACCTGCATCACCGTATTTACGATCTGACCGTTTAAGGCTTCGCCGTCTGTCGATGTGACCACGTAGAGCCCGTAGCTGATCAGATGCAGTGCTTTTCGGTTCATTTTCCCTTTTGTCCACTATTCCACTCAGATCGCATCCGCGCTCATCCTGATCATCTTTCTCACCTCAGCGCCAAGCGCTGGCGGCAGTCCCTTGATATCCACGTTCAGGAATCCGCGAACGATCGCACCCGCAGCCTCGTCTTCCGAGAGACCCCTCGCTGTCAGGTATGCGATCTCCTCTTCCGATATCCGCCCGACCGCTGCCTCGTGTGAGAGTAGGGCGTCCTCTACAGTCGCCTCAAGTTCAGGAACCGAGTATATCCGTGCCGTATTGGAAAGCATTAGCCCGATGCACTCGAGATGCCCTTTCACTCCGGGTGCCGAGCCTATGATCGAACCCCTTGCGGTGACATCCGCCTGATCCGTCGCAATCGATCTGGATATCAGTTCTGCGCGGCTGTTCTCGCCCTCCAGCACCACTTTTGAACCAACGTCGATCTTTGAATCCTGTGATGCGTGGATAATGGTCTGTGTCATCGTTCTCGCATTCTTGCCACAGTATGTGACCGGATACATCTGCACGTCCTTGACCGGTTTCATCAAAATATAATTGTTAATATAAGTGCCGCCCTCATCAACGATGATGCCGCTTCTCGGCCGTACCACCACTTCGGGCGCCCAGTTGTGAATCATCGTGTATGTGAGCGTTGCGCCTTTCTTCACATAGAACTCGGATACGCCGAGATGCATGGCAGAGCGCACATCCTGCGCAGTCGAGCAGCCAGTGATGATATGGAGTTCTGCGCCTTCTTCGACGATCACGATGTTGTGCACGTTCTGCGAAAGCCGATCCTTTCCGATGAAGAGGCACGCTTGCAGCGGGAATATGGATTTGACACCCGCAGCAGCTCTCACAAAGTAGCCGCCGGTCTGCTTCTCTGCCACCTCTTTTGTGTAGATGTCCTTATCAGCAGGAACCGCACGCCAGAAGTAATCTGAGAGCCAGGAGTACTTCTTGAGAGCTTCGCTACTGTCCAGAACCTCGATCCCTTCCTGCACGGTAGTTGAGCAGAGAACCGAGTGATCAAGTTGCAGGAACGACCCTGATCGCTCTTCACCATCCGGATCGTACCCGACTCCGAGAAGAGACTTTTTGTATTCGCTTTCTATCTCGGATCGGTCTTCAGGACCGTGTTTCTCCACCTCCATCGTGTAATCTTCGGGTTTCACGGCATTCACGACATCTGGCACTCTTTTATGCATTTCTCGTAGCCTCCTTCTGTTACCTGCCTGATGATCTGATCCGGCTTTCCCGAGCACCCGATCCTGCCGCCGAGCATCACATGCGCCCAGTCCACATCCACGTAGTCGGTGATCGTTGCAAGATGTGTGATAATAAGCCCGGACGCGGTTCGTCTGCTCGGGCGCTCCCGCCTGTGCAGGAGTTTGCTAATCATCCCGCCGACCAACTCCATGTTCTCGATGTCAACGCCGGAATCGGGCTCATCCAGCATCACAAAATCAGGGTTCTGCGCCATCAGTTGTAGTATCTCGGACCGTTTGATCTCGCCTCCCGAGAACCCGGCGTTCACATCCCGCTCCAGAAATTCCTCTGTGAAATGCATTTCTTTCGCAAGAACGCGGGTCTCATCGGTGATATCACCGGATTTATCGCCACGGCATAGGTTTACCATCTCCCCGAGCCTGATGCCGCGTATGACCGGCGGGTTCTGGAATGCGATCCCTATCCCGAGTTTCACGCGCTCAGCGGTCGCCAGGTTGGTGATATCCTCACCATTGAAGATGATCCTGCCGCCGGTCACCCGGTATCTCGGAAACCCGAGTATACCAAGCAAGAGCGACGTCTTTCCGGATCCATTGGGACCCAACAGGACATGACACTCACCCTTCTCGATTATGAGGTCGAGACCTTTGAGTACGGGTCGCCCATCTACCTCGAGGTTCAGGTTCTCTATTTCGAGCATGTTTGATCATTCCTTGATCTTCTCGAACGAACCTTCGTGCTTGCAGACCGGGCACTCTGTCGGTGCCTCATCTGCAACGGTAACGTATCCGCAGTTTGTACATCGATATTCAGCCATACTTATACCTCCTTCAGTTATCTTTGTTAGAGCGTTTGTATGGTGGCATCCGTGTAATGTCACGCATGTTTTGGAGTGCGCCGTTGTCCCATATATTTCTTTTGTAGGGGTGTCGGTCTGTGTAGTTGTGTGCTTTCGTCTCTCAAGTGTATTTGTGCATAAAAACAACCACAACCTATATTTGAGCAAGCGCGAGATTACAAGCGTGATTACAAGGTGTGAACATGGCTAAACCTAAAAGTTCAAATGGAGCGAATCTTGGTTTTGAAGAGAAACTCTGGAAGGCGGCAGATAAACTGATAAACAACATGGATGTTGCGAAACAACCTGATTTTAAAATATAATTGTATTAGATAGAGGTTGTTGGAAATGAACAATAAAGAAAAAGATCTTGAAGATACGGACATCATTCTTAACCTTGATGAGATTACTGTACATGATCTTGATTCATTTTATAGCTCCGGCTGTTCCGGAAGGGTCAGTTTTGATATTAATTGCCGGACCGAGCATGGCTATTGCGAAGACCCGTGTTTTCTTGGAAAAATCAAAATCTTAGAAGCAAACAAGTGCAATGAAGAAGGAATTTATCTTTTAAAGGTAAAATTTGAGAAAGAAGAGGATGATTGAGTTTAAAATGAATGATGATGGTGCAGGAGAGATGGTATGGATTATGACAGAGTAAAACTCCTGATCCGGGAAGGTGAAGGGCTCACAGCAGAGTTCAAGGAAAAATATACTTCCAAGATCGATGAGGATATTGTAGCTTTTTCCAACTCGAAAGGCGGATCCGTCTTACTGGGGGTGGCTGATGATAACACGATTGTATGCGAACACCTGACCAATGAGCTGAAAGGCAGGATCAATAGTCTGGCGAGAAACTGCAAACCCGGTATTTCTGTAAATGTGATGCAGATAGGGGACGTGGTAGTGGTTGAGGTTCCACAGGGGGGCGAAAAACCGTATTCATGCAGTTCGGGGTATTTCAGGAGGCTGAATGGAAACACCCAGAAGATGAACCACGAAGAGATCCGGGTGATGTTCAGTGAAAATGAGATCATTCCGTTCGAAGAAAGGACAGTTAAAGGCATTTCATACTCTGATATTTCCAGCGAGAAAATATCAGCCTTTACAAAAGAGGCAAAGATCGATATTGGATCGATTCCAATGAGCGATTTTCTAATAAGCTTGAATGTGGCGGATGAGACGAAAATAAATAATGCAGGCGTCATGTTCTTTGCAGAGGATGTGCACAAACACATTTCCCAGGCACAGATGACACTCCTTGCATTTAAGGGCACAAAGAAGTTGCATATTTTTGATAGGCTTGATGTGCGTGATGACCTGCTGACACAGTTCAACGATGCGATCTTTTTCCTCAAAAAGCATCTTAATGTGAGAAGCGAGATCAAAGGAGTCAATCGTGAGGATATTTACGAGATTCCAATAGAGGCTCTGCGCGAGGCGGTTGTGAATGCGATAATGCACCGGGATTACAGTGTAAGGGGAACCAGCCTAATGGTTGAGATTTTTGATGACCGGATTGAGATAACTAACCCGGGAGGGCTTCCTAAGGGTCTTTCCAAGGATTATTTTGGCAGGGTTTCTATCCGAAGAAATGAGCTTATATCGGACCTTTTTTACAGGTTGGATAAGGTTGAACGAGTGGGGATGGGCATACACAAGATGAAGGAAACTATGGCTCTGGCGGGTTTGAAAGAACCTGTATTCGAGACAGATGATTTTTTCAGAGCGATATTTTTCAGACCGAAGAGAGAGGATATTTTTCCAACTGCCCTTAGGGTCGGAGAAAAGGTCGGAGAAAAGGTCGGAGAAAAAATAACTGCAAACCAGCAGAAGATCCTCGATTCTATTCTGAAAGAGCCAACCATTTCCGCAAAGGAATTATCCGGATTGGTGGGTATTTCCCAAAGAAAAATCGAAGACAACATCGCCAAACTAAAAGAGAAAGGGTTAATCAGGCGCGTCGGTCCGGCGAGAGGTGGGCACTGGGAAGTGGTCGGTATATGAAAGGGCAGGCGAGCCGGATAGGGGCAAGTGATGATGCGGGAGAGTGGGGCATGGGTTCTGGTGCGGAGTTCAAGGAAACAGAGATCAGGAGGTTATCATAATGGCTACTGATAAAAATAGGTATGTAGGATTTTTAACAAAAAAAGAGGCTCGAATGGTCGATAGCGGAGTTTTGAAGATTTTCATAAGTTATAGCACAAAGGATTTGGAGAAAATTGAACCTATATTAAAACATATATCAAGTATACAAGGCACTAAAACATTTCTTGCAGAAGAAAATATAGAGCCGAGCTCGGAAGTAATTCAGACAATTATAGGTAAAATAAAATCAGCGGACATTTTTCTTGTATTTTTTAGCAAAAATGCCAAAGAATCAGAGTATGTTCAACAGGAAATTGGTGTTGCAAAAGGAAATAATAACATAATCGCCCCCGTTCTGCTGGATTCCAATACACCTAAAGCAATGTTAGTAAACACTAATTATGTAAACTTATCTGACCAAGAAAAAGAACAAGCGGAATTACGAAGATTGCATTCTTTCATTGCTGATAATGTCAATCGGAAAAATCAAAATAAGGGGCTGGCAGCTCTTGGCATATTGGCAATAGGAGTTGGAGCTTTACTTTTAAAAGAAAAATAAAGGATAAGTGATGACCCAAAAACAAAATTCAAAGAGACTGAAATTTGGAAGATTGCCGAGGATTGGAGTATTTAAATCCTCAGAAATATCTGAGTTCAAGACCGAGACGTTGATATGTGATGATTGGGCTGTTAAACCTCTCAGAAAATGGGGAGTGGAGTTGGGTTATGAATCCCAACCTCCTCTCGAAGAAGTATCAGTCCTTAATCTTCTCAAACGCGTCCTTGTGCTTGCAGACCGGACACTCCTCCGGCGCCTCATCTGCAACGGTAACGTATCCACAGTTTGTACATCGATATTCAGCCATCAAATCTCACCTCCTTTGTTTTAGATTGTCTTCTTACAGAAATACCAGTCGTTGCAGTCATAGCCCTCGGTGAGCCGCTTCTCTGCCTCTTCCGTAGTTGCAGGTGGCGGCACAATCGCCTGATCCCCAGGTCTCCAGTCGGCAGGCGTTGCGATCCCGTACTTGTCTGCCGCCTGCAGGGCATCGACGAGCCGCAGGATCTCATCCATATTCCTGCCTGTTGAGAGTGGATAGTAGATCATCGCCCGCAGGATCTGGTCAGGATCGATCACGAAGACGCATCGCACAGCAGCGGTCGCACTCTGTCCCGGGTGGATCATCCCGTACAGCGTCCCAACATTCATGCTAAGGTCCGCTATCACCGGAAACGGGATCTTAACGCCCATCTTCTCCTCGATGTTTCGCACCCATGCGATGTGCGAGTGGACGCTGTCAACACTCAAGCCGATCAGTTTCACACCGCGCTTCTCAAGTTCAGGATTCATCTTCGCAAAGCCCATGAACTCTGTTGTGCAGACCGGCGTGAAGTCTGCCGGATGCGAGAAGAGGATGACCCACCCTCCCTTGTAGTCAGAGAGTTTCATTGGTCCGTGAGTGGTCACAGCCTCGAAATCGGGGGCAGGCTCGCCCAGATGAAGCATCGGGCGTGCCTGTGCCGGTTCTGTTGTGGTTTCTTCATCCATACCTTCTTACCTCGTTTTTAGTCTTTTGGCAGTTGTTTCAGCGCATTCCGAAACATCGCAACGCCGGGTGCGCCTGAAGTCATAAACACAACCTCGAGCGTCTCCACGATCTCCTCCTTTGTTGCCCCGTTGTTGAGGGCATTTCGCATCTGCGATTCGACACAGGGCTCACACCGCTGTGCCGCAACCGCTGCCAGTGCCATAAGAGTCTTCACCTTCACAGAGAGCGCGCCATCCTTCAGCACACCCTCGTCACACTTTTGATACATCCTGAGGAAGGATGGGTCGATCTCTCCGATCGTCTTCATGATATCCGGGGTAAACCCGATCTTCTTGCTAATGTTCGCTACAATCTCTTTTCCCATTGTTACATACCTCTTTTTTTCTTCACAGTCTCTTACAGCCTCTCATCGACCCCGCCGCCGGTGTCGCATTCCGGAATGTAGCAGCTAACATCGATGAAATCACACCTCTCGCCGCAGGACGGACTCTGTTCCGGTGGCGTATCCGCTTCCAGCGTATATCCGCAGTTTGAACATTTCCAGCTGGTCATGCCATTAACCTCCTGACCTCTTCAGCAGCCCGCGAAGTTCTCTGCCTCGTGCTCGCCGCAGAACCAGCAGGTTTCCGGGTTGTCGCCTTCGACAAACGTCATCTGCCCGCAGGTGAGACATGCAACCTTGGTATCGTGTGAAACCTGTGTTCCCGGCGGCAGAACCGAAACGGTTCCGGCAACTTCCCAGAGCCCGTGCAGGTTGCAGCGCGAGACTGCACGCAGTTTGACAGATCCCACGTTGTCGAGCCGGATCGTGAACGCGGTCTTTGGCTCGGTGAGTTGCGGGGTTAGGTCTATTCGTGCCAGGAATACGTCCTCTGCATACAGTTCGATCCACTGTATGTGATGTCCCGGCTCATTCGGATGCTTGAGCATCCCGCCGACCTCAACCTCGATGTTAAACGGCTCCCGTGCCGCAACCTTCACAGGAATGCTGATATGCGGCAGGTGCTTCTTTTCAGCTTCGGTCAGGTTCATCAGGTTCGCTGCCCTGTTCACTCGCAGGAACTGCTCATCAATCACTTCTTCAACCATTGTTCGTACCTCCTTTATCTTCTCAGTTCTTTAGTCCACAGGTTTGAAGAACTCCTTGCCAACACCACATGACGGACACTTCCAGTCGTCTGGCAGGTCATCAAACGCGGTTCCGGGTTCGATTCCATTCGCAGGATCGCCCCTCTCCGGGCGGTATATGTACCCGCACGCCGTGCATCTATAATTCTCCATGATATATTCTCCTTTACTCAAACAAGATCCATCGGAACTCCGCAGCAGACGAGCTCTCCGCCTCCTGCCTCTATTACCTCAACCACGTTACCACAGATGCTGCATTCGTAAACTTCTCCCTTTTCTGTCATTATTTACCTCCTATTTAGTATTCCTCACACCTAATCTCGAAGTACTCTCTCGGATGATCACATGCCGGACACTTAACAGGCGGTTCCTTGCCCTCGTGCACATATCCGCACTTCCTGCAGACCCACGTGACCTTCGCATCCTTTGTAAAGACCGTATCCGATTCGATGGTTGCAAGCAGTTTCCGGTACCGCTCTTCGTGATGCGCCTCTGCAATTGCTATCGATCGCAGCCGATCTGAGATCGCGTCCAGCCCCTCGGATTCGGCAGTATCTGCAAACTCCGGATACATCACTGTAGTCTCGTAGTTCTCGCCAGCGATCGCTGCGACGAGGTTTTCAGCGGTCGTGCCAAGAGTTAACGGAGCGGCCGCTTCCACGAAGATCTCATCAGGTTTTCCAGGAATCTTCTGCCGCAGTTCATCGATCATCCTGAAGAGCCACTTTGCATGTTCCCGTTCGTTCTCCGCGGTCAGAAGGAAGATATCCGAGATCTGCTCAAAGCCCTCCTTCTTTGCAACCTTCGCATAGAACGTGTACCGGTTCCGTGCCTGACTCTCGCCGATGAAAGCTTTTGTCAGGTTTTCGAGCGTATTTTCCATGATCCTAACTGCCTCCTGGCTTCACACTGTAGACCTCAGTAACCGCAACAGTGACAAGGTTCTTCGGCGCTGGAAACCCCATTCCGGCAAGCTCTTCCTTTGCCGCGTCAAAGGCAGGTCCGCTATCCGCAAGCGTTGCGGTTCCCTTGAGCTGATATCCTGATGCGGTCTCTGCGTCCACGATGTCGATTGCTACCTTCGGGTTCTCCATTAAGTTCTTTCGGGTGTGTTCTGAGAAGATATCCGCAAACTGGATCGTCTGCTCATCAACGATCTTAAAGCTGCCCTTTGGCGAGACATTCGGTACGCCGCCTTTTGATGCTGTGGCAACCGAGCCCCACCCTATCTTTTCAAGAACCTTCTTTACATCATCTGTGATCTTATCCATCTTACTCACCTCCTATTTCGTCCCGGAAAGTGCTCTTGCGATG
>CBDAFH010000051.1:0-6967 GCA_965195165.1 uncultured ANME-2 cluster archaeon
ACATTCTCAAGACGGAGCATCGATGTCTTCGACATTAATCGAGTTCCTCGCATTCGGGTTTTCAATCGGACTCACAGGCGCTGCCGTGCCAGGGCCCATGCTCTTTGCAACGATCAACGCATCGCTCCGGCGGGGCTGGACTGCAGGTCCTGAGATCGTGCTCGGACATGCGCTTGTAGAGGTCGCGGTCTGCGCCCTGATCGTTCTCGGGTTCACGATCGCAACCGATACGGTCTTCCGGATCGTATCGATAGCAGGAGGCGGGGCTCTTGTAGTTTTTGGGATTATGACCCTCAACTCATCGAAGGGTGCGACGTTTGATGTGGACAGAAGTGGTGCAGGCAACGTAGTCGCGGCAGGCGCTCTGACATCGGTTTCAAACCCGTACTTCCTGATCTGGTGGCTCACCATCGGAAACGCCATGGTGATGGACGGGCTTGCGATCGGCGTTGCTGCCGCCGTGCTCTTCGTTACCGGGCACTGGATCGCTGATCTGGCATGGTACACCCTCGTTTCGGTATCGTCAAGCAGAGGGGGGCGGGTGATGTCTGACCGCACCTATAAGCGGATGCTTGTCGGATGCGGCGTCTTTCTCGTCTGCTTCGGGATGTACTATCTGGCAGGGGTATTTGTGTGAGGTCATGCATCATGCATCGTGCGGGGGCGCTCACACCCGTCCACGCGCATGTTCAACCACATGCCCGAGCTCTGATGCGATAATTCCGATCCCAAGTCTGACGGCATTTGGAGATCCCGGCATGCAAAAGACCGCTCGCCCCTGCATAACCCCTGCGATGGCTCTCGTCAGCATCGCGGCGTATCCGATCTCATCCATACTCTCCCGACGGAATATCTCCCCGAATCCGGGAATTTCCTTCTCAAGGATCTGCCCTACCGCCTCGATCGTAACATCGCTGGGTGCAAGCCCTGTTCCGCCTGTCATGATGATAGCGTCCGTATCGGGACCCGCGACCGCCTCTTCCAGCCATTCCCGGATCAGGCTGATATCGTCAGGCAGTAGTGAATATCTCGCGGTATGTCCTACATTCTGGAGCGCGTCGATGATGATCGCCCCGGATGCGTCGTCTGCTTCAGAGGGGTTTCGTGCGCCCTCGCGATCGCGATATCGCGACGAACTGATCGTTGCAACAGCGATTGTGTATCCACGCTTCGTATGCGACTTGTGTTCATCAGACGTGTTCATGAGTGCACACTTCGTCTATCAACCGACATATTCTTTGGCAGGGGCATGAAAGGTAGTTGCCATGCCAGATCTGATCATCAAGGATGCGAAGGTGCTGCTGAACGGCGGACTTCAGCACGTCGATATCGCGATAGGGGACGGGAAGATCGCAAAGGTCGCAAAGGTATTAGGGGGAATATCCAGCGGCGCAGAGGTGATCGATGCTCACGGAGCGCTGACGCTTCCGGGTGTGATAGATTCCCATGTCCACTTCCGGGATCCCGGACTTACGCACAAGGAGGACTGGTACACTGGCTCGTGCGCCGCTGCCGCAGGTGGCGTGACCACAGTCATCGACCAACCGAATACGGTGCCTCCGACACTGGATAAGAGATCGTTTAACCTCAAACTGAAATCCGCAAAACGAAAGTCGATCATCGATTTCGGGATCAACGGCGGCGGGGTTCCTTCCGCAAACCTTGCGGAACTGTGGGGTCTCGGCGTGACCGCATTCGGGGAGATTTTCATGGCGGACGGGGATCTATCAGTAAGCGATAGCGAACTTTCGGATCTGCTGAAATCGATTGGGGAACTTGGGGGGGTAGCATCGATCCATGCGGAAAACGGAGAACTGTGCAGCCATTTCACTGAGGAGTTACGCAGGATACGCCGCCCTGATATCTATTCACGTGCACGCCCGAACATCTGCGAGGCGATCGCTGTCGAGCGGGTGCTTGAGATGCAGCATGAGCTCCCGATCCCGGTGCGCATACATATCTGCCACCTGAGCACGAGGGAAGGGATCGGCGTGATCAGGCGCATGAAATACGGAAAAAAGGAAGCGGGGTTCACCTGCGAGGTTGCGCCGCACCACCTCTTTCTCGAGCATAAGGACTGGGCGCGTCTCGGCACGTTCGGGAAGATGAACCCGCCGCTTCGGAAGCGGTGCATGCAGCATCTCTGGAACGGCTTAAACGACGGCACCATCGATATACTGGCGTCTGATCATGCGCCGCATACTGATGACGAGAAGCGAGCAGATATCTGGGATGCACCGGCAGGCGTCCCCGGCGTCGAGACGATGCTGCCGCTTATGCTCCATGCCGTAAAGCAGAACCTGATCCCGCTTGCGCGGGTGATCGAGGCGATGAGTGCAAAGCCTGCGCAGATATTCGGACTTGATGACAAGGGGATGATCAGGGAAGGATACGATGCAGACCTTGTTCTTGTTGATACGAGTAACGTCCGGAAGATAACGGTCGACCAACTCCACAGCAAAGCCGGATGGACACCGTTTGAGGGGCGAGAAGGGATATTTCCGGAACTGGTACTGTCTCGGGGTGAGGTCGTGTACGATGGCGAGATCGCAGGCAAGAAGGGGCGCGGGAAATTCCTGCACGGGAAAGGGTATGTTGACAGATGACGTGTTGACGCAGTTCACACCGGGCTTGCCCGCGCCTAGTAGTGTGCATACAGATCGCGGCACCACCTGCAAAATCGTGAATCATCCCCCACGACCATCATCGAATGATCCATGCTGCCGTCTGTGAATGGCAGTTTGAACCCGCACCCGCGGTCTGTTACCGCACCACAGATCGGAATTGTCGGAAGCGTCCTGATCTTGATTGCGTGTGGTGGCAGGTCTGCATCCAAAGTCCTGTATTCATCC
Organism: uncultured ANME-2 cluster archaeon; assembly: GCA_965195165.1. GTDB lineage: Archaea > Halobacteriota > Methanosarcinia > Methanosarcinales > Methanogasteraceae > Methanogaster_A. The sequence goes on from CBDAFH010000051.1 coordinate 2,853, forward strand.
ACAATAGCTGCGACCTTCGCACGGTATGTCTCAGGAAGGATCGCTCTGAAGATAACGCCTGACTTCGCTCTACGAACGACCATCGGAACTATCGAGTCCATCAGACCATCGACCATCCCGCAGTGATACCGCTCTACATTCCGCATCCTCTCTTGCATGAAATTCATCGCCTCGATTGTGCCGTTGATGAATGTGGCACCAGAGAGGTCGCCAAACCGCATGACAAGTTCGCGGGGGATCGGTGTGGTGTCGTGGGTCAAGAAATAGCCGCTGTTCTCGTAGACGAAGTCGATTCCGGGCAGAAAGGAGCGCATGAGCCGCCCTAGAGGTGTTATCGCGTAGCTGCCGTCGCTGAGTTTTTCGATCAAGTTCATCCCTGTGAGGCGCTCGATCTGGCGGGACGCTTCAGATGATGTTATCGCCATCTGGTCTGCGATCTTCGTGAATGTCATGGGCGCAGTCTCAAGCGCATGAAGCATCTCGAGCCGGGTTTCGCCTGATAGTTCGAAGAGGAGTTTTGATAGGGTCATGGTCACAGCATTCCCGTCATGGTTTTTTAGTCACTCACAGTTATGATGCGCGTCAGCGTACGATGGAGCGGTCACTGAGATCAGCGGCGACCGGGCAGGTAAGCCCTCCATGCGGCATCACGAGAATCCGCGCCGACCCATCGCCCCCACCCCTGCCCCCATCCGGCTTTGAGACCGCGGCACGAATAGCGCTTTTCACGTCCCGCATCGGGATGAAATACGCTTTCCTTGCAAGATCGTCAGGGATATCCGATACAAGGTAGAGATCGACGCGTTCTGCAAGCTTCGATGTCAGCACGGCTTTGTGCCCGCCGAGTTCGAACCGATGCTTCATCCTCGAAGGGAGCTCGTCGCGCGGGATATCGAGCCACTGCTCGTACACGTCATTGCCAAGACCCTCTCCGCATTCAGCGACAAGGATGATCGCCCCGCCATCCTTAACTACATTTTTCGCATTTTCGAGTGCTTTCTGGGATTGATACAGGTTTATATCCTTCGGCATCCCGCCGGGAGACGTTATCACGATATCGGCAGTCTCTGCCCGGATCCGGTACATCCGGTCGGCATAAGAGACCCCTGCACGATGCGCTTTTATGGGATCGCCGGAAACGACTGCGACGATCTCCTTTCTGCTGTTTAATACCGCGTTTAATATGAATTTTGATAGATGCGAAGTCCCTTCCTCGAGATCCTGACGCACCGGGCTATCGGATCTCCCTGCTACCGCGTCAGGGTGGATCATGAGCGCATGGTTCTTCCCGATGCTTACAATCGATGCGACCCCGGGAAGCAGCGATTTAAGCCCGCCTGAATATCCCGCGTAGTAGTGAAACTCGATGCTGCCTGTGCATATCACGGCATCCGCATCAAGAACAGGCGCAAATATCTCAACTGGCGTCCCCCTGCTCGTAACCCGGACGCGTCTGCAGTTGTCAGGATCGTGATCGATGCACGATATGCGGCTGTATATCTCATCGCCGACGATCTCCCTCTGTTCATCCTCGGTATGTCTTCTGTGCGATCCGGTAGCAAATACGATCCCGATATCGGAATCAGGGATTCCCATGTCGTTGAGATGAGAGATAAGCGGCGGCAGGAGTTTCTTTGTCGGGGTGATCCTGGTGATGTCGTTTGCGATGATCACAACGTGATCCCCCGCGTGTACGATCTCTGAGAGCCACCGCCCCACCGGATGGGTGAGCGCATCAACGATCACAGACTCCTCATCATCAACCGCGGGTAGTTCCTGCGGCTCGATGATGCCTGCAAGGTTCCTGTCCGGCACTTCGACATAGACGCTTTCGTCCCCGTAGGGCAGCGATATCTTCATCGAGATTGTTGGTGGGTTCCGGGGAGTTAAATGTTGGCTTGGAAGGCGCAGGTATACGGGAAAGATTACAATTCTCTCCCATTCTCCCTTTTATCAGGAACTACCCTCCCTCTACCTCGCATCTTCTTTACGTATCCGTATCTGTATTTTTCTCATGCAACACCCACCCGGAAGAATCTATTTTTCCGTTTGGCAGTACAACTATTGTCCCATCGTCTATCTTCAAGCGCGTTTTCCTGAGCGTGACATCAATAATCACCCCTCTATATTTCATCGTCTCAATCTCCTCGCCGATGTTGAAGTGCCGGTCTGCTAAGAGGAATATCCCTGCCACCGCATCACCTAAAGCATCCTTGACTGCCAGGGCGACAGCAAGCCCAACCAAAACTGATGCACCCATAAGCGACATGAAAACCTCTTCTAATTTCAGTTCATGCATGGCATACATCAGAACCGTGAACCATAGACCATAGACCACGATTCTTCGCAAGAGGTTCTGCACATCCGGAGGCAGACCGGTGGTGCTTAAGAATCTCCTGATAAGTTTTTTAGTTAGGCTAATTGCGAAGAAAGCGACTACCAATACCAGTACCACTTCCGAATATGGCAGAACCACCTGATAAAAACCCGATATGTCTATTATATCCATCTGTGTTACCTCTTCCATCTCATTGTTTTTGACGCATCCAGTCGCCAAACCCCGTACATGGTACAGAGCCCACGTAGGGCAATTTCATGCCGCTTATCGCCCCATACCTGATCAATACTGCCATAATATTTAAACATGGCGGTCTCGGGGATGGTCGCGGACATTCCAGGATTCTTTGCATGACGCGACAACCCAGACCATCCACAACCTTTTTCTACAGACGATAACAGATGATCACATTCCAACGGCGCATGAACCGGCATAACGGTTCGAACATGAATTCTATGTGAGTCTTGGAGGAAGCGAATGAGCAAAACACAATATAAAAAGACAAATCCGCGGATTATATCCTTGGTAGAGGATCTGAAATCCAGATCACGCGAAAACGACGCCCCGATCTGGCGAGAGATCGCAAAGCGCATGCAGAGTCCGAAGAGAAATTATGCGACAGTGAATGTGAGCCGCATCAACAGGCATACTGCGGACGGCGAGACCATCGTCGTGCACGGCAAGGTGCTTGGCGCAGGCGAGATGGATCATCCGGTGGCAGTGGGTGCTTTCGATTTCAGCGATGGCGCACGGTCAAAGATCACAGATGCCGGCGGAGAATGCCTCACGATCGAGGAACTGGTGGAAAGAGCGCCCACTGGATCAAATGTGCGGATAATCAGGTGATTTCATGAATACAGTAATTATCGATGCAGATGGATTGATTCTTGGCAGGCTCGCAAGCGTTGTCGCCTCAAGATTGTTAAGCGGCGAGACCATAGCGATCACCAATGCCGAGCGCGCTGTGGTGTCAGGGAGCAAGACCACCACATACCGAGAATATAAGGAGCAGGTGGACAAGGGATCAACAGAAAGCGGTCCGTACTTCCCGTCGAGACCGGATCAGATCATGAAACGGACGATTCGCGGCATGCTACCGCACAGACGGATGCGTGGACGCGACGCAATGTCGAGACTGCGCGTGTACGTGGGCACTCCTGCAGAACTGGCAGGATCGGACGCGGAGACGATACCTGCAGCGAGTCTGACACGGTTGGGAACGATCAAATACATCAAACTCGGCGAAGTCAGCGTGAAGCTGGGTGTTAATGTACGTTAAAATCCCGCAGGACCGGATTGGCGCAGTTATCGGGCCGAAAGGCGTCACCAAAAAAGCGCTCGAGGAACTCTCAACCGCGACGCTGGATATCGACAGCGAATCCGGCAATGTGCAGGTCATCTCACCAGAGGACCCCCTGCAGGGCATGCGGGCGGTTGAGGTCATCTCGGCAATCGGGCGGGGTTTCAGCCCCGAGCGGGCGGTCAAACTGTTCGGTGATGAGCTTCTCATATATGATGTGATCAATATGCCCGCGAACACTCCAAAGATGCTGACACGCTTCAGGGGTAGGATCATCGGCAGCGGCGGGAAGACAAGGGCACTAATCGAGAATATAACCCATGTTGACCTCTCGGTCTACGGAAAGACCGTGGCGATCATCGGGTATCCTGAGCAGGTGCATGTTGCAAAGACCGCAGTCGATATGCTGATCGATGGTGCACCACACTCTGTTGTGTATGGTTTCATGGAGAAGAAGCGGCGGGAACTTACTGCGAG
>CBDAFH010000052.1:0-11490 GCA_965195165.1 uncultured ANME-2 cluster archaeon
GATGTTCTCTGGTGATGTGATCTTCACCGGCAATCCCGCGCTTGTTGAGATCTGCGGCGTACGGATCCTGATCTACCACGGGCGCTCGATGGACGACCTGATCGCAACCATCCCGAAGATGAGTTACCAGCGTCCGGAGCTAGTCATGATCGAGATGCTCAAGCGCAGGCATCTTGCGCCCATGTACGGCGGCAGGGTATCGATTGCGCCTGAGAACTCGGATCATTTCGTGATCGACCGGGTGCCGCACATCCTCCACTGCGGGCATGTCCATACCATTGGCATCGACCGCTACAAAGGCGTTACCGTGGTCAATTCCGGAACATGGCAGTCCCAGACCGATTTCCAGAAGCGGATGAACCTCGATCCGGTGCCGGCACATGCAACGATCGTCGATCTTGCGACGCTTGGCACGAAGATGGTCAAGTTTGCGTGATCGACCCCCATCCACATCCCTATCGCCCATATCTCCGCTGGCGCTTCTGGTAGTCCCGCATGATCCTTAAGAAGTCCAGCCGCCTCATATCAGCAAAATTCACATCTGTGAAATACAGTTCTGAATATATCGTCTGCCAGATCAAAAAATCGGTCAGGTGCTTTCCACCTGCACGGATGACCAGATCAGGATTGTGCCTGAAGAGGAGGTGGGATTCGATCATATCCGAATTGATATCCCCGTAATCGATCTCTCCACGCTCCACCCGCCCAAGAATAGCCCTTATCGCATCGGTAAGTTCGAGTTTCCCGCCATATCCGATCGAGATATCGAGTTTCACCTCCGGACTCCCTTTTCCGATCGGAATCGTCCTTAACCCCTGATCGTCTTTTGTATATATTCTTGCGATCAGATCGGTTCTCGCAAGTCCATCGATGATCTGCGAAGCCACGTCCTCTCGCAGGGGTCCATCCGCGATCACAGCGATGTATACGATGAGCGATCCGATGCCGAGATCTGCGCACCACGAGACAAAGGATCGCAGTTGTTTAGCACCATTCGGTGCGAGGAGATCGCCCTCAGTAAGCGCAAGCGTGAGACCGACTGGTAGTTCTTGCTTGCTTACCCGGGAGCGCAGTCGGTGCTCGTATATGCGTTCGTAGATGCGCTGGAGCATGAATCGGTATTAGGGCGGCGAAAGGGTTATTGGTTGTGCCCAAAAAAGTATAGAATCGAAAATCCCGTAAAGAACTGCGTAAGTCATACTTGCTGATATAGCAAAGACAAAGGACGCTTCTGGATACAATCTCAAATATTCGCTTAAAGAAAGGTATCCGGGAGATTAGTTAGCTCCTAATCTCCCCATCTGAATTGTTTTGTTGCTTTTGCAAGTTTTATCTGACGTCCGGTTTCATCCATATCCTCGATGGTGATGATCACATCGATACGGTCCCCATCATCAGGCATCTTCTTGAGTTCGGATACCACCTCGTATTCACCGGGACCTGTGTAACTGACAGACCTCCAGTAACCGATAAAAAATCCCATAGCTTGCGGGTTGTGGATGCATTTCATATAAACGCCAGGGGTACTCATCGGGACGTCCTGGTATTTCCGTAGTGCGCTTACGGTTTCGGTGGAAACATCGATGCTCACGATCTCAGGATTACCGTCCTCGTTCTCTGTGACGAGCACTTTTGCTTTTATAACCGTTTTCCCATCGGATATGCACCCGGAAGCAGCGAGCAGAAGAACAAATAGCACCACAACTGCTCCAGTTTGTCCCATACAAAAGTAAACAGTCTCATATTGTTATTAAGTTTTTCGGTATTTGCGGCTTCGTGTATAGTCCCGAAACCTTTGACTTTATATACCCATCTTCTCGGAATTGAAGGGGTTTTCAGTCTGCATGTTCTCGATGTGCTTGTGAATTCTCTTGGATTCGGAGCTACTGCAAAAACGCGTCCTCAGCCCTCAATCATCATCCTCATGAGATCAGCCCCGATCCGCACCCCGTACGACCCCGCTGCCGCTGACCGCTCGTCAAACTCCGAGACCGCGTCAGCCCCGTGCCCATATATCGCAAACGGCACAGGATCCGCGGTATGCGTCCGGAGCGGAATCGGCGTCGGGTGATCCGGCAGCACCATGATCACACAATCCGAACATCGGTCAAGAACCCGTCCCACGACCTTCTCGTCAAAATCCTCGATCGCCTGCACCTTCGCTTCAACGTCGCCTGCATGTCCTGCCTCATCAGGCGCTTCGACATGCACGTACACGAAATCGTGATCCTCCAGCGCTTTCACCGCATAATCCGCTTTCCCGGCGTAATTCGTGTCGAGATACCCTGTCGCCCCCGGAACCTCGATCACATCCATCCCCGCGTAGATGGCAAGCCCCTTTAAGAGATCGACAGCCGAGATCATCGAGCCAGTGATTCCGAACATCTCCTCGAATGAGGGGAAACTTGGCGTCCCTCCCTGCCCCCAGAGCCAGATGTGGGTCGCCGGATTCTTCCCGGCGCGGATCCGCTCAACGTTGACCCGGTGCCCATCGAGCACCGCTGCCGACCTGCGGATCAAGTCGCTGAGCACCTCGCAGTCCTCGCCCTCCGGCATCTGCGACTCCGCAGGCTCGCCGAGCACGTCATGCGGGGGCGTGCAGACCGCGGATGCACCGATGCCGCCGGTCACCATCAGGTGGCGGTAGCTGATCCCGGCATGGAACCGGATGCGGTCAGACGAGAGTGAATCATCGATTGAAGCGATCAGAACGGATGCTTCCTCGCTTGTGATGTGCCCTGCACTGTAATCGGCGATTGCGCCGTCCGCAACTGTTATCAGGTTACATCTAAACGCAATCTCACCCTCTGCAAGCGTCACTCCCATACTCGCGGCCTCAAGCGGACCTCTGCCTGTGTAGTACTTCTCAGGAGCGTATCCGAGAACCGACATGTTCGCGATATCGCTTCCGGCAGGCAGCCCGTCGGGAACCGTCTTCGCAAGTCCACACCTGCCGTGCTTTGCGATGTAATCCATATTCGGGATGTTTGCGTACTCGAGAGGCGTCTTTCCGCCGAGTTTGGGGAGCGGGACGTCTGCCATCCCGTCGCCGAGGAGAATCAGGTACTTCATGCCGCTTATTCCACCGTCCCGCTTCACTCCATCTCATCGATCATCTTTGCGAGCCTGTCGCATGAGACCCCGTGCTTCGCCTCGCTGCAGACCTTGATCTTATCGAGAAGAGCGCAGAGGTGATCCTGATCGAGATCGTAACCGAGCCGCTCGGTAACGAACTTAAGCGCCTTCTTGCCTGTGTGCTTGCCAAGGATGTAGTTCCTGCCACCACCCACAAGTTCCGGCGAAAAGACTTCGTAGGTGCTGGTATTCTCAAGCATCGCTGCGATGTGGATCCCTGATTCGTGGCTGAACGCATTCTCGCCGACTATTGGCTTGGTCTTTGCAACCCTGACCCCGGAATATTCCTCCACCATCTTCGAGAGCGCCAGGAGATGCGAGAGGTCGTATTTAGCGATGCCGTACTGGATCAGAAGCCCGACGAGCAACTCCTCAAGCGGCGTGTTCCCGACCCGCTCGCCGATCCCGTTCACAGTGGCATGAAGCTGCGTTGCCCCTGTTTCCGCAGCAACGATCGTGTTTGCGGTCGCCATTCCGAGGTCGTTGTGGCAGTGGATGCAGAGCGGGGTATTTGTTGTCTTTTTAATCTCTTTTATCATGAAATACGTGGTACTCGGATCAAGAATCCCTACCGTGTCTGCGATGCTCAGGTAATCCGCGTTGTGCGCCTCGGCGATCTTGTAGACTCGTTTCAGCACATCCATATCTGTGCGGGTCGCATCCTCGGCAGCGAACCTGACCGCAAGCCCGTGATCCTTTGCATAGTCCACGACATCGATTGCGCAGTCGGTTGCCTCATCGATCGTCATGTGATGCTTGTAGCGCAGCTGGATGTCGGACGTTGCAATGAAGATGCTCACGATATCGACATTCGCATCCAGCGCGGCATCGACGTCTGATATCTTTGCGCGTGCAAGGCAGCAGATCCTTGCATTGAGTCCGAGCTTTGTAATTTTACGTATGGTCTCGAGTTCTTCCTTTGATACAACCGGAAATCCTGCCTCGATGATCTCAACGCCGACATCATCCAGTTTCCATGCGATATCGATCTTCTCCTGCTCAGTAAAAGCGATCCCGGCTGCTTGCTCGCCGTCCCGGAGTGTCACATCGCAGATCTCGATGTCCTTCGGCTTTAATTTGATGAAGTCCATCAACGTGTTTCTTGAGTACTCGATATGGTCTTCCATGTTATGGATGGGGCTTGGGTTTGAGAAAAAGGTTTTGGATGTGCCCGACCTTCGCTTCTGATGAGGGCAGTTCAATGTGCCGCGTAATGGGTGGGGTATCGTCTTCTGTTCTGGCGACGGCGAGGCATTATTTACGCTGCACGGCTTCTGATGCGCTGGAACCGTTATATGCAATCACGCCACACAAAGACATAATAAACGACCACAGCGTGGGGGACGATCCAGATGCCGAAACACCGAAAACCCGGGAAGAAACCGATCGAGCAGTACGACCACAAGGAAGCCAGCCGCGCCAACAACCCCCCAGTCGGTCTGGTGACACCCGAAACTGAGGGGGACGCGGGAAAGAAGACGTACGCCTACGACCCGCACATTGACCCATCGCTCCAGCTCGACGACGCAATCGCGGCTGAAATCATCGAAGAGAGAAGCCTCGTTCCGAGACATGTCTTCTTCCCGATGACTGGAGCAAGGGATGACTGGGCGAGGCTTGCAAAGAATTTGAAGGCAGAGATCGATCCGGAACTCGTTGAAGTGTACAGTGGTGTGGTCTCGCTGCCGTTTGAGGTGGACGAGAACCGGCGGGTTGCGGCGAAGATCGTGGATGGCAGGGGGATCGAGAGTTTGAAGATCGCGGAGGTTGAGGTGGAACAATGATCGTCTCACATATCACCCTGAAAAACTGGCGTAACTTCCAATCGGTTGATGTCGATATGGACAACCGTGTTTTTCTGGTTGGTCCCAACGCTTCAGGCAAATCAAATCTCCTTGACGTGTTTCGCTTTCTGCGAGACATCTCCAAGCCAGGCGGCGGTTTGCAGAAAGCCATCGGCGATCGCGGAGGGATACCCAAAATACGCTGTCTTGCAGCACGCCGTGAGTCCGATGTTGAGATAGAGGTCTCCCTTGCAGAAACCGCTACCGACGAGACGTTGTGGAGATATGCTATTGGGATCAAGCAGGAGGTTCGTGGTTATCGCAACCCATATCTTACTTACGAGAATGTGTGGGCGGGGGACCGGCAGATACTCAATCGACCTGATGAGGATGATGAAAAGGATAAGTTACGCCTAACACAGACATATCTCGAGCAGATCAGCCTAAATCAACCTTTTAGAGAGATTTCCAGGTTTTTTGATTCTGTTCAGTACTTGCATCTTATTCCACAACTCATCCGCTACCCCAACGCATTTCAGGGACCGGGAATTCCCAGAGACCCTTACGGACAAAACTTTCTGGTGCGTGTTGCCAAAACAAATACGAGAACTCGCCAATCGCGCTTGAAAAAGATCGAAGAGGCGTTGCGTGTAGTGGTTCCACAACTGAAGCATCTCACCGACATTAAGGATAAGTCGGGCATCCCACATCTGGAAGCAACCTATGAACACTGGAGACCCAAAGGAGCTAAACAACACGAGGATCAGTTTTCTGACGGGACATTGCGTCTGATCGGCTTACTCTGGGCTCTGTTGGATGGGGACTCCTTATTGCTGCTGGAGGAACCGGAACTATCGTTAAATGCAGGGATCGTCAGTAAGTTGCCAGCGTTGATGCATCGATTGCAGCAACAGAAAAGATCGCGGAAGAAGAGGCAGGTGATGCTCAGTACGCACAGTGCAGATTTATTGTCAGATAAAGGGATCGGTGGCGAAGAGGTATTACTCCTTTCACCAAGTGCCGAAGGGACTGATGTCAAGGTGTCTTCCTCGATCCAGGGAATCCGTGATTTGCTGGACGGAGGACTCTCTGTAGCCGATGCGGTTCTCTCGAGAACCGTGCCGCGGGATGCTCATCAGATGGTACTTTTCAAATGACTTCGCCCACCCCCATCAACCTTGCTGTCGAAGACGATTTGAGCGAAGCAGTTCTCAGAAAGATACTTCCGGACCGGTATGTGGTGGGCGACCGTTGCATGCGAGGTGGTTTTGGTTATCTCAAAAAGAACATTCGTGGATTCAACAATGCCTCAAAGGGGCTGCCTTTTTTGGTGCTGACCGATCTTGACACGGGCGAGTGCGCGCCAACGCTCCTGAAAGAATGGCTATCAGTCCCCATCCATCACAATCTACTCTTTCGTGTGGCTGTGCGAGAGGTCGAATCGTGGGTTCTTGCAGATCGTGATAGTTTCGCCAAGTTCCTTGGTATCAGGAAGACTCTGGTTCCCGTGAATGTCGATGCGATTGATGATCCCAAGAAATGCCTAATAAATCTTGCCAAGAAATCACACATACGGAATTTACGTGAAGATGTCGTTCCAACCAAAGGAAGCACGGCAAAACAAGGTCCAGACTACAACGGGCGTTTGATATCTTTTGTCAAAGAGTTCTGGAATCCTTATGAAGCTATGCACAATTCGCCCAGTTTGGAGCGGGCGATAAAAGCCGTGGAAACTTTTCAACCGGAGTGGGATCGCTAGTATGCTGTTTAATTTAATAAAAACGAAAAAATAGAGATGGGAGTAGAAGAGTGACCAGAGCACAGATCGACCTCCCAAAAGAAGAGATCGCCAAATTCTGCACAAAATGGGGGGTCAGTGAGTTCTCATTCTTCGGCTCAGTGCTCACAGACGACTTCCGACCCGATAGCGATATAGACGTGCTTGTCATCTTCGAGGAGGATGCAAAACACACATTATTCGATCTCGCCCACATGGAGGGTGAACTCAAGCAGATATTCGGACGGGAGGTGGACCTGCTGACGCGACGGGGTGTGGAGCAGAGCCGGAACTATATCCGCCGCAAGTCAATCCTCTCGTCACTGGAGCAGCCTATATCTCATGATATGGCATATCTCCTCGATATCCTTCTCGCGGCTAAGGATACCAGAGATTTTACGGCAGGGCTTGACAAGGCTGCTTTTCTCTCCGACCGGAAATGCCAGTACGCAGTAACCTACTGTCTGGAAGTGATCGTAGAGGCAGTTAAGCGGTTATCGGATGACTCTCAGCGAAAATATCCGGATATTCCGTGGTCAGCGATGGAGCGGGTGCGTGATCTGCATATCCCTGCTGATGATAAAGTGAATTTGAACGAGGTCTGGGATACGGTTCAGGACGACGCACCCGTTTTAATCTCCAAACTTGAGCGAATCGTTCCACCAGAGGATGAGGTATGAAATCCGCAATCGACCAACCGATCGTTAATTCCACGCACGAAAAACTCATTAGAGCATCAAGGCACTGTTGCCCTACCTGAAGCGGGCGAACCAGACAGTACAGCAACATGACCACAAAACCAGAACTCCTTGCCCCGGCAGGCAACAACGAGTCCCTCATCGCTGCCGTAGAGAACGACTGCGACGCAGTCTACCTCGGAGCAACTACGCTCTCCGCAAGAGCGTCCGCCGCCAACTTCACACCCGACGAACTCGCAGACGCAATCGATTATGCGCATCTCCGGGGCGTTAAGGCGTACGTCGCGGTAAATACGCTCGTAAAGGACAGCGAGACCGACGATGCCGCGGATCTGCTGCGCCATCTCGACGAATCGGGCGCGGATGCCGTGATCGTGCAGGACGTTGGACTGCTCTCGATGGTGCGGTCGCTTGCGCCCGACCTCCCGATTCATGCAAGCACCCAGATGACGGTGCACAACAGCGAGGGCACGGGGTTTCTGCAGGATATGGGCGTTACGAGAGTCGTGCTTGCAAGAGAGATGACGCTTGACGAGATCAAGCAGGTGCGGCAGAACACCGATCTTGAGATCGAGATATTCGTGCACGGTGCGCTCTGCATCTCGTATTCGGGACAGTGTCTCATGAGCAGCATGATCGGCGGACGGAGCGGGAATCGAGGAGTCTGCGCCCAGCCGTGCCGGAAGCGGTACCGGTTGCGAACCCTGCCCGGCGGGCGTGAGGTGAAGACTGACGGCGAGTACCTCTTAAGCCCGCGGGACCTGAACACGAGCCGGATTCTTCCGGAACTGATCGAGGCAGGGATCGATTCGTTCAAGATCGAGGGACGTCTCAAGCGACCCGAATACGTGGCTTGCGTGACCCGGATATACCGCGGCTTGATCGATCGATACGCAAAAGACCCGTCAGAGTACTTTGTTTCAGATGACGAGGCACGATCTCTTGCGCAGGTCTTTAACAGGGGATTTACGGCGGGATATCTCACAGGAAACCCGTGTGGCAAACTGATGAGCCGCAATCGCCCGTACAATCGTGGAATCCCCATCGGAACAGTCATCGGATGTGAGCAGAATCGCCTGCGTATAAGACTCTCAGGCACGCTTCGTACAGGGGATGGGATCGGCGTCACAGGTGCGGCTGGGGCGGAGGGGGAGGTTATGGGTGAAGGCGAGAGCGTGAGTGCGAGTGCGGATGACAGCGGCTCTGGCACGATCGTCCGCCAGATGTATGCAGGCGGCAAGCATGTGGATCACGCCGGCAGCGGCACGGTTGTCGATATACCTCTAACTTCATCAGACGCGCAGGTGCGTGCCGGAAGTACCGTCTACAAGACGCTCGATAAGCCGCTTATGGATTCGCTCAGGAGTTCGTTTACATCGCCTGCCCCCCTGCGAAGGATTCCTGTCACCATCACCGCAGAAGCCGCAGTCGGCTCACCGCTCGGACTGTGGATCGAGGACGCTGACAACAACGCGGTCACTGTACACTCGGAGTATGTAATCGAGCGTGCGGTCAGCAGACCAACAACAGGGGAAGAGATCGTGCGGCAGCTTGCAAAACTCGGGAACACGGTTTTTGAGGTATCCGAATCTGATATCGATCTCAGGATCGAGGGCGACATATTTATCCCGGTCAGCCAGTTAAACCGCGTTCGGAGTGATGCTGTATCGCGGCTTACTGATGCACGGATCGTTGGATGGAAACGCGGCGCCCGTGCCCGGCATCAGCCTGATCGTTCCGCAGATTCCGCCGGGATCATGCGAGCCACAGAGCCGCGGGCGCAGGTCGCGGACACCTCCGGAAGATCATTGCCTGCCGTGTCGCTCGCGGTCAGTGTGAGCAGCATGAACGGCGTGAGAAGCGCAATTGCTGGCGGCGCGGACGTGATCTATCTGGGTGGTGAGAGGTACCGGGGAGGGGGTGTGGAGGCGGAAGCGTTCGGCCTCGAGACTGTGATTAAGTATGCGCACCAGAGCGGACGCAGGATCTACCTGAACACGCCTGGAATCGCCAACGACTCGCAGATGCGCGGTGTGGCGGATGCCATGTCCGGAGCCATGAGATTCGGCGCAGACGGCGTGCTGGTGTCCAATCACGGCGCATTCAGACTCGCTGAAGAGATGGGTCTTGATAGAATCGTGGACAGTCCGCTTAATGTCTTTAACCGGATGTCGCTTGAATTCTGGGCGGAACATGGTGCAGGGATGGTCACGCTATCGCCTGAACTTACGCTTGCAGAGATTCGCAATATCGCAAAGTACGGTGCGGTCGAGTGCATCGTGCACGGGCGGCTCACGCTCATGGAATCAGAGCACTGCGTGGTTGGCGGGATACTTGGTGGCGCGGATTCCTGTACTGCTCGTTGCGAGGATGGCGGGTTTGAACTGGTGGATGAGAAGGGGTATGCGTTCCCGCTTCAGATGGATACGGACTGCAGGATGCACCTCTTAAATTCAAGCGAACTCTGTATGCTCGATCACATCCCTGCTATTGTCAGAGCCGGCGTTTCGAGCATCAGGATCGATGCGAGGGGTTTTGAGTCCGAGCGTGCCGGGGCGATCACGCGGTTGTACCGGACTGCGCTCGATGGAGGCTCTGCGCGGGATGGCAAGATTCAAAGTACGTGCAAAGGTATAACAAGGGAATACACGACAGGACACTACAGGAGAGGCGTTTTATGAGAATATTCCTATCAGGATCGATACGCGGCGGACGGCAGATGCTACCGGTGTACAGGCACATATACGATTTTCTGGAGAGCGTGGGATGCGATGTCGCGAGCTGGCACGTGGTTGACCTGGATTCGGATGAAGAAGAGGCGGATATGGGCGAGCAGGAGATATACCTGCGTGACATCGAGCTTCTCGAAGAGAGCGACTGCATGGTTGCAGAGGTCACTGTTCCGTCAATCGGCGTCGGCTATGAGGTCTGCAGGGCGCTTGGGCTTGGGATACCTGTCCTTTGTGTGCACAGCGCCGGTGCGAACGTCTCTGCGATGGTGCTTGGAAATCCGAACATGCAGGGGCGGGTCAGGGAATACTGCGATCTTGACGACCTCGAACAGATTCTCTACGAATTTGCCGGAGCGTTTGGCAACAGTAACGATTAAATACTGCCATGCCCAATATAAAACTTGATAGATATGACATGGGTCCTTGAATTATCGGTTCTCGTGCTGGCAATAATCGCAGCGGTTATTTTATACAAGGTATTAAAAACAGCCAAGCGCATGGTGATAAACACAGTCATCGGTCTTGTCATACTGGTTCTGGCAAATTTTGCGCTTGGTCTCAAGATCGCTTACACCCCGATTGTAATTGCGATATGCGCCATCGGCGGAACAGTCGGTGCGATTCTCGTAATCGTACTCCACTGTCTTGGAATTGCGTTCTGCTGAGACTTGCGTTATGAGCAGACTCAGAAAACCGGGATATAGGTTTTTTCGTGTACCCATTCCAAAAAGTATGGTAAAACTCATCTTCGGTCTTTCTGAAAAATATATATAAAACCTCAATCCGTGTTAATCAGTGTTAATCTGTGGCTAAAAGATATATCAGCCACAGATTAACACGGATTTCACTGATTTAAGGCAAGATCTGCGTAAATTTGTGAAATCTGTATCTACGATAATTATCATAAATCACCAATTTTTTTAGATAGTGTGTCGGTCATCACTTAATTTTGAAGCGGATACGTTTTCGCCTACCCCGATCAGATCAACCTTACCCCTCTAAAATCGATCCTGCTCCTACCAACGCTTCCAAACTCATAGAGCGCGGACTCGATCGCATCCCCTGCACCACCGGTTACATCGACTGCAAAGACGGAATCGCCAAGCATCGCCTGCGATGCCATGCCGCCTGCCGCCTCGACAGCGTCCGCGGCATCAGAGACGGCATCGCTCATCAGTCCGGTTCCGGCTGCGAACCGCCTCGACTGGATCATGAAGTTCTCAACCGTCGGCATCTTCAAGAGTTCACGCAGCGACGCAATCCCGGCAGGATTAATCCGATCTGCGGCACTATTGTCGTTTAATATCTCTTTTGTTGACATTTTATCAAAGACTACCCAGAAAACATCCTTCGCATCCGTGCGT
>CBDAFH010000053.1:0-3290 GCA_965195165.1 uncultured ANME-2 cluster archaeon
CGGCGACCACCGAGATCTACACTCTTTCCCTACACGACGCTCTTCCGATCTCTTAGAAGACTATTACAGTAATAATATAGAAGTTTTGTGGTCGAGAATGGGTTTTAGATCGATCTGGAAGGACTGTCAGGGGGGCAGTTATGCGGGGAGCTAAACACATACCTTAAAATAATAGCATTAGGTGGAGAAGGGCACGACCCCTGGCAGGTATGCTCGGGTCACGATCTGGTTCAAATTTTATCAAGCGGTCTCAGAAATATATTCGGAAATCCCCGGGGGAAAAGTGTTACCATGGAAGTTGTGGATGGAATACTACGAGTTGCTTATGACCACTCCCACTTCTGTTTGACCCGGCTTCACAACTCGATTAAAGACTGGGAAAAAGCAAACCCGTCCTTCAGGGTCTTGCATCGGATACACGCGTGAGAACAGCTGCACGACCCGGGAGACTGTCTGCCAGACTCTCGGCAAGATCCTCCCGCACCTCACCGCTGTAATAGTCGATCCGCGCAGCGATCGTCAGTTTCGATGCGAATCTCCGCGCAATCTTGCCACGCAGGCGGCGTGGGGACGCGTGGACGAGTGGGTGCTGAAAGATCACGCCGTGCTTCGGAGGCGCTGCCCCGCGCAGATGCCGGAACATCGCCCTGTTCGCACCAAGAATCTGCAAGCGGCTTGCAGGCATCCTGGCAAGTTTCCCAAGCCCGCCTGCTATGCTGATCAACCGTGCAGCAAGCAGCCCGCCTGCAAGGTTCGCAAGGTTTGGCGCGATAAGGGTCGTCTCGTCCTGGATATACTCGATGAGTGTTCCGCGGCTCTCGTACAGATCGATGAGATTCTGTGCAAGGGTGCGCATCGCCGGCGGGATCTCGCTCCTCTTTAGAATTTCCTTAACCGCCTCCTCTGACGGCAGGACCTCCTCATCGTACATGGAATACCACTCGAAGAGATGCTCCGAAAGCAGATTCAAGGTCGGACTTAAGTCATCAAGCATCTTTATTGCATAGATGATCTCCTCGTCCCCGCGTGCAGACCGCAAGACCTCCTCTCTTGCGAGCCGGATCGTCACCTCATGGAGTAGTGCACGGTACTCATCTTCAGAATTAACGATTCCTTCACCAAAGAAGAACGTGCGGATGTCTGTTAACGCCTCTGGCGTCGATGCTTGCATCACCGGACGCGTGCCCAGGTCCAGTAACATAGAAACGATCGCATCGGGACTTGCCATTCAGTCCTTGATTGCGACCGGCTTCTTTGCCTCGCGTGTGAACATGATCGGCAGGACGTTCAATACACCGAGCAAGTCACCTTCTTTGATCTCGCCGGTATCCTGCGCGAGAATGTATGCTGACTTGATGCATCGATCAACCTCGACAGGTGCAACCCCGTCTCCTGATCCGACACGCACCACCGATACAAGCGCATGAGGGGTAAATGCGCACAGGAGCGCAAGCAGGTCATGCTGCAGTTTAATCTCCCTGATCCTGATCTTCTCAAACGCGCCCTTTGCTATCGTCATATCCTCGCCTGCGACGACGATCTCCCACTTGGCGCGGGTTGCTATCGTAAACTCGTAAGGTGCTACTTCGACCTTGCTCCGTTCCAACCCCTGTTCTGTCGGGGATACGATCTGTATGGTTTGAGATTCCATGGCTCCACATCAACTGATTATAATATATAGCTATCCCAGTTGCATCTGGATCGAGTCAGGTCTCAGGTCCATGAGCGACTGTAACCGGAGGTCGTCGCTTAGCACATGGTACACATTATCCTGGGGTGTGTCAAGCGTTATCTCCTTGGTCACGCCGTACCTTCCGCGGTTTACAACGATCGCATTCACGATCCCGAGCATATCGAGTTCGCTGATCAGTTCGGTGATCCGCCGCTGTGTCAGCACATCGATGTCGATCATGCCGCACATGCGCTTGTATATCTGGTAGACTTCGCCTGTGGACATGATCCGCCTGCCAGATCTCCGGATCAATTCGGGTGCTTTGTCAAGGACCATGATGCTGTAGAGAACCAGTTTCGACTGGGTCGGAAGCGTCTTTATGACCTCTGCGACACGATCGAACTCGATCTTGGACTGCGCTCTCCTGACATGTATCTCCTGCACACCCTGCACCTTTTCACGCTCTGCGAGTTCAGCAGATATCCGGAGCAGGTCGAGGGCTCTGCGTGCGTCGCCATTCTCCCTTGCCGCAAGGGCAGCGCAGAGCGAGATTACGTCATCATCGATCACTCCGCTTCGAAATGCCATCTCAGCACGCTGACGCAGGACATCCGCGAGTTGATCCGCGTTGTACGGCGGGAAGATGAGTTCCTCCTCCCCAAGAGAACTCCTGACTCTCGGATCGAGAAATTCCGTGAACTTCAGGTCATTTGAAATCCCTATAAGACTGACTTTGGCATTTTTAAGCATAGAATTGATTCTTGACAGGTTATACAACACATCGTCGCCTTTTTTTATCAGTTTATCGACCTCGTCCAGAATGATGACCACAACCCGTTTCTTGGAATCGATCGCGCTTCTGAATTCTGCAAATACCTGATCGGTGGGCCAGCCAGTTATCGGGATTCTTTTGCCGAAATTCCGCGCAAGTTCGGCGAGCAGACGATACTGGGTATCGATAACACCACAATTGTTGTACAGAACCTCACAGGGGATTCCACGCTCCTCGCCTGCTTTCTCGATCTCTTTTCCGACATGCGTGGTAACCGCGGTCTTACCGGTCCCGGTCTTACCGTAGATCAGGATGTTTGAAGGCGTATCGCCACGTAAAGCCACGATCAATATCTTAAGAAGAGCGTCTACCTCGTTATCCCGATGTGGGAGATAATCCGGGATGTACGTGGAACGGAGCACATCCCTGTTCTTAAATATCGGTTTCGATTCCAGTAATTCGGTGATAGCGTTTGCTATGGTAGTTTTTTCCAATAATCTCCCTCCCTGCCGAAAGGTTCGCTACCTACCTTTAAGTACACCTTCTTAAGGATTGTGGATGTCTGATTTTATTTTAATAAAGTGAAAACTAAGGCGAGAGCCGTTTTCGGTCACGGGGGAACAAGACGACATCACGGATATTTTCGATATGTAGCATGGTCATGACCAACCGCTCTGTTCCAAGACCCCATCCTGCATGAGGGGGCATCCCGTACTGAAACGCCTCCAAATAAAAATCGAAACCGTCTGGATTGAGCCCATGAGCCTCGATCATCTCATAAAGAAGCTTGTGCGAATGTATGCGCTGTGAGCCTGATGCAAGTTCCATTCTCGGATGCAGATCGGG
>CBDAFH010000054.1:0-6130 GCA_965195165.1 uncultured ANME-2 cluster archaeon
ACGGCATACGAGATTCTGACATGTGACTGGAGTTCAGACGTGTGCTCTTCCGATCTTATAAGTAGATAGCGCAAACATCGCATCTTCAAGTAAGAAAAGCCTTATATACCATTGAATTGTTATAGATTATTCCCGTGTGTGATTAAAAATCGCATGCAAGGGACTGATGCAAAATTTTCATATAATATTTGCATTCATTTATCACCACCTTATTTGCCGAGGTCATTTCCCGGCGTCGACCCGGATTTTGGGAATTGTCCCGAAAGTGAAGGGTTGCTCTCCGACCTTGGCACAATCATAAATGGAGACGAGATGGAACTATCTCGTCCGACGTAAGTATTGGCAGTTCGGTTAATTCTGATCGGTAGTGTATATATATGCATTATCGGGAATTAATTGGACAACATACCAAAACCCAAAAATTCCGATAAAAGAATCATTTCCTTTGTGTGTGATCAACAATTCTGGTTGATCCTGCCAGAGGCTACTGCTATCGGGGTTCGATTAAGCCATGCGAGTTAAATGTTCTTCGTGAACATAGCGAACTGCTCAGTAACACGTGGATAACCTACCCTTAGGACCGGAATAACCCCGGGAAACTGGGGATAATACCGGATAAGCCATAGACGCTGGAATGCCCTATGGTTCAAAGCTCCGGCGCCTAAGGATGGATCTGCGGTCTATCAGGTTGTAGTGGGTGTAACGTACCTACTAGCCGACGACGGATACGGGTTGTGAGAGCAAGAGCCCGGAGATGGATTCTGAGACACGAATCCAGGCCCTACGGGGTGCAGCAGGCGCGAACACTTTACAATGCGGGAAACCGCGATAAGGGAACCCCGAGTGCCAGCATCAAATGTTGGCTGTCCAGATGATTAAAACTCATTTGTTAGCAAGGGCCGGGCAAGACCGGTGCCAGCCGCCGCGGTAACACCGGCGGCCCGAGTGGTAACCGTTTTTATTGGGTCTAAAGGGTCCGTAGCCGGCCTGAAAAGTCCTTTGGGAAATCTGACAGCTTAACTGTCAGGCTTCTAAGGGATACTGTCAGGCTTGGGACCGGGAGAGGTAAGGGGTACTCCAAGGGTAGGAGTGAAATCTTGTAAGCCTTGGGGGACCATCTGTGGCGAAGGCGCCTTACTAGAACGGGTCCGACGGTGAGGGACGAAAGCTAGGGGAGCAAACCGGATTAGATACCCGGGTAGTCCTAGCTGTAAACGATGCTCGCTAGGTGTCAGACACGGTGCGACCGTGTTTGGTGCCGCAGGGAAGCCGTTAAGCGAGCCACCTGGGAAGTACGGTCGCAAGGCTGAAACTTAAAGGAATTGGCGGGGGAGCACTACAACGGGTGGAGCCTGCGGTTTAATTGGATTCAACGCCGGAAAACTCACCGGGTGCGACAGCAACATGTAGGTCAGGCTGAAGGTCTTACCTGAATCGCTGAGAGGAGGTGCATGGCCGTCGTCAGTTCGTACTGTGAAGCATCCTGTTAAGTCAGGCAACGAGCGAGACCCGCGCCCACAGTTGCCAGCATGTTCTCCGGAACGATGGGCACACTGTGGGGACCGCCGCTGCTAAAGCGGAGGAAGGAACGGGCTACGGTAGGTCAGTATGCCCCGAATCTCCCGGGCTACACGCGGGCTACAATGGTTGGGACAATGGGCACCTACCCTGAAAAGGGACGGTAATCTCCTAAACCCAACCGTAGTTCGGATTGAGGGCTGTAACTCGCCCTCATGAAGCTGGAATCCGTAGTAATCGCGTTTCAACATAGCGCGGTGAATACGTCCCTGCTCCTTGCACACACCGCCCGTCAAACCATGCGAGTGAGGTCTGGGTGAGGGCATGTTTATGACATGTTCGAACCTGGGCTTTGCAAGTGGGGTTAAGTCGTAACAAGGTAGCCGTAGGGGAATCTGCGGCTGGATCACCTCCTAATAACCGTACACAAAATTGTGTACAAAACCCCCACTGCCGGTCGGAGATCATAGAATATCAGGATCAATACCCTTTTAGTTTTTCAGATTGTATCAGTAGAATATGGATGATTACGTTACCTACCAGACTGCTGGCGCTGATACCGGAAAAGTAGAGATCGCATTGCAAAGGATCGTGGAACTTTGCAAAGGGACATTTGACTTTAGAGACACCATAGGAAAACCTGCGATCCCGATAGGACATTTCTCAGGGGTTATTGATATAGGCGCTGGCAGAGCGCTGGCGATCAAGACCGATGGAGTTGGGACAAAGGTCTTTATCGCGCAGGAGCTGGAAAAATACGACACGATCGGCATCGATTGTGTTGCTATGAACGTAAACGACATCCTCTGTGTCGGTGCTCTACCGATCTCGATGGTCGATTACATAGCGGTTCAGGAACCCGATCCCGACCTTCTCGAAGCGATCGTGAAGGGCGTGGTAGAGGGATGCAGGCGTGCAGAGGTAACGCTCTCTGGTGGGGAAATAGCAATCATGCCAGAGATGATCAGGGGACCTCGAGAGAACCGGGGTTTCGACCTCGTAGGGATGGGGGTCGGCATCGTTTCGAAGGACAAGATCATCACTGGGGCTACTATCGAAGAAGGGGACGTAATACTTGGTCTTGCAAGTTCCGGCGTCCATAGTAATGGGATGACGCTTGCAAGAAAGGTTCTTCTGGATAAATTTGGCGCGGATGAATATGTTGACGAACTTGGAAGAACAGTCGGCGAAGAACTGCTCGAACCGACGAATATCTACGCAAAAGAGATTACGGAGATGCTTGATTCCGGCCTGGATCTGAGATCGCTTGCCCACATAACAGGCGACGGGTTCTTGAACCTCAGGAGGGTCAGCAGAGACTGCGGATTTAAGATCGACAGTCTGCCCAAAACGCCTCCGATCTTTGAGTTGATCCGGAAATACGGACCTGTGAGTGCGGCAGAGATGTACCAGGTCTACAACATGGGGATCGGGTTCTGCATCGTCCTGCCCGCTGACGAGGTCGATTCCGCGGTGCAGATCGCAGAAAAACACGGTAAGGGCTGCTACGAGATAGGCAGCACATTCAAGGATCCCGAGAAGACCGTGATACTCGAAGGGGAGCGTCTGCGAAGCGCTGGCAGCCAGTTTGTGGGGTATTAAGCGAGTACCCCTTGAATCTCCTGGCGCGCGGCAAACATCTCTATCAAGATCTCATCCTCCTGATCCGCGGGCGGTTCGGCGAAGATCCAGACCTGATCCTCGCCGCCATGCACGATTCTTGGACATGCAAGCATATCCGTGCTCGACATTCGGTATGCAACCTCAACTCCACTCGGTGCGATCCATGCGCGTGTATCTGCAAGTTTTAAGATCAGTTCGCCCCAGTCGAACACGTGCTTTGTTTTGACAACAGCGCTTAGATGCACGCGCTCTCCGGAAACTTGCTTCTCGACATCTCTTATGAACAGCGCGTATTCCGGGTCGCCCCGATCCACCGACGCCGCGCCCTTCCTTATGAAACGCTCTGCCACATCCGGGAAGAACGGGGCAAGATTGCGGTCATCAGGTCGTTTTGTTGCGAGCGACACCCCGATAAACGAGATCGCACTGAGCGATACCGCTATGAGGACGCCATGCTCGATCAAAAACGGGGAAATATCGTCGAGTTTTCCGAGGTATGTGGCCTCTGCGATGATCAGTCCGATCTGGGCGGTGCCGCCAATCACGAGTCCTGCAAGTGCTCCTTTTGCGGTTGCGCGTCTCCAGAAGAGCGCGCCCATGATCGGGAAGAAGTATGACGATGTGCCGATGACGGTTGCCATGATGACCGCATCCAGTATCGTCTCGACATGCATCGAGATTGCAGCAGAGATTACAAGCATCACGACGATGAGCGCGCGGTTCACGGTCCGCATCTCTTTCATCGTCGCATCCGGCTTTACGAACCGCTGGTAGATGTCTCTTGATATGCAGGATGCGCCTGAGGTTGCAAACGTGTCTGCGCAGGACATCGCGGCTGCGGCAAATCCTATCGCAATTACAGCGATTGCGACCGGCGGAAACGTGTCCTGGATGAATATGAGGTAGAGTTGTTCGGCACCGTGCAGGTCTGCTGGTACCTGATACATCGCATTAATCCCGATTGCTGCAAGGAAACAGGCAAAGAATACGGCAGCGATCAGCACTGAACCGAGCATCATACCGTACCGCGCGGATTTCACGTCCCTTGCTGCCCATACACGCTGCCACGGGTCCTGCTCTGTGATCCATCCCGGAAGCATCGCGATCATCATGATAAACACTCCAACGATCCCGCCGAGCGCAAAGATGTCCCAGAAACCGGTATCCATCCCGGTAAAGAGGTCAGATACAGCCACTCCTGTATTCTGCGTCGGAATGTAGAGTGCTGCAGCCCCGATCAGGAGCGCAAGCGCGGCAAGGAATACAAACTGGATTGCATCGGTCCATATCACCGCCCGAAGGCCGCCAAGCGTCACATAGAGCGAGATTGCAACCACCATGATCAGCACGGCATAGATCTGTGGGATGCCGTAGAATACGGATAGTACGTAGCCGAACCCCTTGAAATCGGTGACCGCAAATAGGATCATCACGATCGTGATCGCTATCGCAATCGGCGCACGCAGCAGTGGACCGTACCGAAGTTCGATCAGTTCCGGCTGGGTCAGTGACGGGAGACGCTTGATCCGCGGGACGAGGAGTGCAATTACAGCAAGCGCGATGATATTTGGCGCAACAAATATCCAGATCGATCCCGTGCCAACGAATAGGAACAGCCCGGTGACGAAGAATAGGGCTCCTGCAGTGAGCCACGATGCCGCGGCAGACATCCCGATGTTCCTTGCTCCGATCTCTCGCCCTGCGATCCAGAAATCGGTCATCGTCCGCTGCTTCTTTGCGAAATGCCACCCGACAGCGATCAACGCTGCGACATATATTATAAGTAGTGCTATAAATGTATACATTATCTCACCGGGGCCAGTTTTAAGTCCTTATATCTACGTTTGAGAGATCGAGTTCGATTACATATATATCTGTCGCCACTTCCTGTTTATAGCAGATTTGAGGGGATTTGCCGCGAGATTCTATTAAAACATCTCGTATAAACGCACCGCTGGACCCAATATTGACATTGCCACCGGAACAAAGCCAGAATGTCCCCTCATCTCAACAAAGTCAGTTTGACATCCTTGTATCCGCGTCTGACATCCGGTTCGATCACATATACACTCGTCGTCGGCTTCTCGCCATAGAGTATCATTGTGTCATTATATTTATTGAGTCTCATATGGATATCTGAGATGTTCGCAAGCGTTTTTTTGATCTCGGGAGCGAGGCTGTGTTTGCATATCGCTATCGTCAAGATATTATTCGCAGCGGTGTACTTCTTGTCCGAGAGGATCGTCCTTTTAAGCGCCTGCATACCGAGCATTGTCTCAAGAATCTCGTAATCCACGATCTTCACGACGTCTCCGCCTTGCTCTGCCCGCAGTTTCGCAAGCTCCTGATCCAGTATATTGAAGTTGCTTGAGAAGCGTTCCTTGTCATAAGCCACGACGAAATCCTCGGTCACTGGCTCTTCGGGATTCTCTTCGGTCACGACCCGAAATGAGTTCAATTTGTCGCTCAACCCGTACTCGAAGACGTTGTTCTTGACCTCGCTTGGGCCTGCACCGCTGACCGATAGTATGACCGCGCTACCGTTCTGACTCACAATGTTTGCAGCGGTCAGCATCGGAAGTGTGTAGAAGAAGTTATCGACATTCTCCCCCGTTTCCAGCAGGATATAACTCCCGATCCGGTATCCTCCGAATATCTCATCCAGATCACGGTTTCCGGTCGAATAGTGTGTCTTGGTATTTGGGATCGGCTCAAACGGCATGTACTCTTCTGGATACATGACATTAAACGCATTGAAACTGTGGAATCTCCCGTTTTTCAGAGTGAACAGGTAATTTGGCTGGTTTATATCGGTACCGCGCAGTTTATCGATGGACAGCATCCGCATACGTCTACCATCGCGGTCATTCTGGTACAGCGAGATCACACCATCTGCGAGATAGTCTATTTCCGTCTTCTCCATCTTCTCAAGGACGATGACGACCTTGGTATGTGCAGGTTCGATCAGGCACCGGTTGATGAGACCGAC
>CBDAFH010000055.1:0-9281 GCA_965195165.1 uncultured ANME-2 cluster archaeon
GATTCTTGGGGCAAAGGTCGATCTGGTGCGTTACTGGCGGCGTATGAATCGCTACCTGAAAAGACGCATTGACCGGGAGGCGCACTATGTATGATGCGGCGTTGCTTCTGGAAAAGCTGGAACAGATGATAGGGGAGTTGAAAAATGGCAATACATCCCGACTTTCTGAAATCTCTGCACAGCATATTAAACCCGGGCATCCACTGGTCAAATTGTCCAGAATCCCCAAACCCCGATCTAAAAGGTGAAAATCATGGATAAAAAGATAAGACAATTTATCACACGCATAAAGAACCATCTGATAAAGCTGAATGGAGAAAAGATTAAGAAAGTTATACTCTATGGCTCTTATGCACGAGGCGAAGCTACAAAAGATTCTGATATTGACGTATTGGTTGTGGTTGATGACTCTCTTGATCCTTCTGAAGTGAGAAAAAGTCTCAGCGACATTATTTTCGACATTCTTCTCGAAAAGGGGGAACTGATTTCCGTTGTAGCTGTGCCTGAAAGTTTCTTTATGAGTTATAATTCTCCTTTTCTGTTGAACGTGAAGGACGAGGGTGTGATAGCTTGAAGGAGATAAACGACTTTATAAAAAAGGCGGAGAAGTTTTTAAAAACCGCAGAACTTGTTTTGGATAATGGTGATTACGATTCTTGTGTTTCAAGGTGTTATTACGCCATGTTTTTCATGGCAGAAGCAGCGCTTCTTACAAAATCCTTGAGAGCATCTACACATAAGGGAGTGATAAGTTTGTTTGGTGAACATTTTGTGAAGGCAGGGATTTTCGAGAGGGAAATAGGAAAATCTCTTACTGACGTCCATGATAAAAGATTGGTAGGGGGTTATGGGGTGGGTTTTGTGGTTACCGGTGAAGAAGCCGAATCTGCGGTAGTCGCAGCTAAAAAATTTGTCCATGTGCTAAAAAAGCATCTTGGTGAACATCTGGAAATGGATGGTGGAACATGAGCGGAGTTGGGAACTTTTCACCCCTGATTACACCTCGCAACATCAAACCACCAACCACCACAAGAGGATAATCGTGCCCGAAAACCCAGGCGCGTATCTGGAAGAATTAGTCGAGTCACAGGACAGAAGGAGCACCTGATATCGAGGAGTTCAAGATGCCAAACAATAACCAGCAGCCGGTGGATGTTATCAAGGATCCGTATGTGCTGGAATTTACCTCACCAAAAGACTGAAAACGGAGAAAATCGATGTCAAAGCTCTTATTCATCGCTATTGGGGGTGCCATCGGCGCTCTACTTAGATATACCCTATCAGGTGTGGCTTACAAATATATAGGCAGTGGTTTTCCATGGGGCACTTTATGCGTAAATCTCCTCGGTGCTTTTGCGATCGGCATTCTCTGGGGATTATCCGAAAAAACTACCATCTCTTCCGATTTCCGGACGTTTGCGTTTATCGGAATCCTTGGCTCGTTCACAACGTTTTCAACTTATGGTCTGGAGACCATCAACTTGTTTCGCGATGGTGAAATTAAACTCGCATTGGCGAATGTTTTGATCACCAATGTTTTGGGCATCGCATTAGTTCTATCTGGCTTCATCGCTTCAAAATATTTAATGATATTTATAGACAGGAGGTTGTGATACAATGAAATTACCTGAAGAAGGACTGTTATTAAGAATTTTCATTGGAGAGGCGGATCGCTACAAGGGAAAACCGCTCTATGAACAGATCGTACTTACGGCGAGAGGGTTACATCTTGCCGGAGCAACCGTTACCCGGGGAATAATGGGTTTTGGAGCAGCGAGTCGGGTACATACGGCAAAGTTGCTGCGCCTTTCCGAAGATTTGCCTGTTGTTGTTGAACTGGTCGATACGGAAGAAAATCTCAACAAACTGCTGCCGTTTCTCGATGAAGTTGTAAGCGACGGCTTGATTACCCTTGAAAAGGTGCGAGTTATCAAATATAGGCATAGCAATAAGGACGAGGCGTAGGAACAAACAGGTTTCCGGGGTGTGTAGGGATGAGGTCGCTACAGGGCAGTTTTTGGGGTGCACCGGTTTTACCACGCGTTACCTGATATGTGCATGACATATCGCGGCTGCGAGCGCATCAGCGGCATCGACAGGCATTTTTTCATCGATTCCAAGTAGCATCCCGACCATCTTCTGCATCTGCTTCTTGTCAGCCCTCCCCGATCCTGTCACCGCCTGCTTGATCTGGTTCGGCGTATATTCGAAGACCTCGATTGCGCATTCGGCTGCCGCGAGCAGGACAACCCCGCGTGCGTGGCTCACCTCGATTGCAGATGATACATTTCTGGAGAAGAAGAGCCGCTCGATCGAAAGTTCATCTGGCTTATACGTGTCCAGAATCCCTTTTATCTCATGAAATATCGTCTGGACGCGGGTCTGAAGCTGCGCATCCGATGGTGTTGTGATCATGCCGTACCCGAGGCAGCGGATGCCACCTGCATCGTCGATTATGCCAAAGCCGGTCTTTGCGAGCCCGGGATCGATTCCGATGATCATGGTATCACGACAGCAGCACCACGTCCCCGAACTCCTCTTCCCTCGAATCCGCGGTGAATGCCATGAATGCGAGCACGCACCAGAGCACAGCGCAGGCAAAGAGAATGACGTACCCGATCATCAGCATCAGGAACTGACCCAGCAGGAAGAGCCACTGGTTCTGGAGTTCCTCCGCATGAAGCGTGCTCTCGTCAGAGAGTTCAAACTCGCCTGCTGCCAGGTACTCCTCTGCGGAGGTCTCTGTCTCGTTTATCGCAAACTTGTACCGGTACGATGTCGAATCGTAAACGAACGGGTTGACCAGCACAACGCAATCGCCCCACCGGTACAGGTCATCGGATGCACGCCTGATCGCATCATCAGCGTTCACATAATGGTCGTTTGCGCTCTCGATCCGCTGGTTATACGATGAGATCGACTCTTCTGCCCTATTGCTTGCCTTTTCACTTCTTCCGGGGTCGTTTAACAGTTCATAGGCGGTTGCGCTGTGCCTGTACGCGACGATCCTTGTGCGGTCGTCCTCTGCATCCTGAGCCATCTTCTCGAAGTATGCAGACTCCCCCGCAAGTGTGCTTTTCAGGAATTTGTTCGAGGCGGTGTAGATGTTGGTCTGTGCTTGCGTCTTCGCACTCCGGTACATCGTCGCAACAGCGATCCTTGCGACGAGAAGGTCATCAAGCGCATCCTCGTGATCGCCCCCATCCACATCCTCGACGGCACGGTCCATCGCGTCGAGAAATGTGACCGAACTCTGTGCAATGGTCGTAACCGATGCCCACGCATCTGCGCTGCCCGCACCGCTTGACGAGAGCATATTAAACGTCTCACCTGCGATCTTCGAGATCTCAGGATTTCCGGACGCCTTCATAGTGGCAAGCGCGCTCTTCGTCCCCTCGATATCGATCGGCATCGCGGTCGCCTTCAAGGTGATCGTCTCGTTCCCTACACTGTGGGAGAGGAAGTACTGCCATGTATATGTCCTTCCAACGATCGTCTCTCCCCGGAACCGGAGCGTGAACGTGAGCGGAACCGTTTTTCCTTTCTGTATGATCGATGCTGGCAGATTGACCACCATCCAGTCATCCTTCCCATCCGCGACCGTAGTAGTCTCGCGCTGGATCTTGACAGCGGTGACATCCTTGTATCCGAGCGTCTCGCTGAGCGATATCTCCAGAGGGACCGACTTCAGCAGATCGACCCTTCCGAAGTTTGGGTCGTATGCGGACATCTCGAACTTGACCGCGTGTTTGACCGTCACCTTAACCGTGATCGTCTGCGATCCTGCTTTCCCTGCATTGATGAGCAGTTTGCCCTCGTGCGTACCTTCCGGCGCTGTCACAGGTGTGGTGATCGTTAAGTTAGCGGTGCCCGCACTCCGCTCATCGATCTTGGTAGGATAGTCCACCTTAAACGTCATCCCGGCCCCCGGAGTGCCATAAGCGGCAATGCTTTTCACAGTCATCGCCATGTCGCCATCGTTTATGATCCCAAACTTCGTAACAACCTTAAAACCGGTCGCCTCCATCTCTTTTCGCGGCTTGTTAAAGACGACCGGGTCTTTTATGTTGATGTTCTGAAGCGGTGCAAGATGTGCAGGAGTCTGGCGGTCGACATCGATGGTGATGGCCGCCTTTCTAAGTGTGTCGAGATAGTCAAAGGAGGCGGTTGCATTATATACCCCCCTGCTAACAATTTTTGTGATCTGCACCTTGATCCGGACAGTCTTCGACTCGTTCTCGGGGATGGTTATGGGATACTTATCCAGTATGCTCAGAGTGATGCCTTCTCTTGGTGACGGGAGCATGGGTGCCTGCACCTTTATAGGCCCATCGTCCCCTGTATTTTTCAGGGTGAGCGTCACAGTCGCCCCCCCCTCCAGATCTTTGATCGTGCATGAACCGTCAGTCACAGTCAGACCTGCATGTGCAGTCCCCATGAGCATGAAAAATACCAGAAGTAAAAGCACAACCTTCCTCACTGGATCACCTCGTCCCCGAGCAGCGTATCATCGACAGCATGAGTCCATTTAAACATCAGGCTGAGCACACAGACCAACACCACGATAAAGAATGCCACAAAGACAGAAGCGTATTTCAGGAAGAGATCGACGAGTTCTGTGTGGATCTGGTCGATCTCGAGGAGTTGCTCATCGATCTGCACGGCTCTTTCGTCGCCATGCTTCAGATACAACTCATAAACCGTTGTCAGTTCCCTTTTTGCGGTTCGTGCTGAGAGGATTCCGGTTGCAACGGCTACCGGGTTACTGGTGTGATTAAATCCGTACGACGCCTCCCCAAATTCCGCCTCACCGATCTGCGACGACGTATTCACGATCTCCATATCAAACTGGTACTCGGATTTCAGTTTCTTGACCTTCAGGTCGATATAGGTCGTCTTTGTAATGTCCTCTGCCTCTTTGTATGCGGTGAGTGCGTGCTCATAATAATCGATCTCCATGCGTGTATCGATCTCGGCCTCAGCCAGCGCCTCAAAGTACTCCCCCTGATCAGCAAAGAAGTGCGACAGTGCGGTCTTCGGATAGCTCGTGATGAAGTTATCTTTTGCCTGTGCATACCCGTCGAGTGAGTTTATATCGGATTTTAACCGGGTGGCATCGGTAAGCGCGGTCTTGTGCGACTGGGGATCGCCCTTCGATGCAAGATCATTGATGTTATTGAACCTCTTGAGAATACCGTTGTTCCCTGCCGCGATATTCACCCAGTCCCGGGTATTTCCGGTGATCTGGTCCGAAGGCAGGGTCTGGAGTGTGATAAGGATCTGCCTGTGCATGAGACCTAATTCCTGATACCGCGCAAGAACCGGCAACTTGATCTCGCTTACCTGTTCCACGAGTTCCCGCTTTATAGCGTCATCCCCGAGAGCCGGCATCGCAAGTGCTGAGAGGATCAGGATTGCCGTAACCAGATGGATCACTCGAACCATAATACATTAACTACGAAAAATCATATATGCATTGCGGTTGATCTGTTGTGCATGGCAGTTCTACTGATCGGTGCAGGAAATGCTGGAAGTGCACTGCTGGATGACATTTGTGAGCGTGGGGCAGGAAAGAACCCGCGGATTGCGATAAATCCGAAGGTTCCGTTCAAGCACATCAAGAATGAAGAGCAGTATCTGCTGACCGACAAGGGATTTTTCGGATCAGGCGACGAGGTTGTCGGGAGAAGCGATTTCAAAGACACTGCCGCATCAGCGTCTGCGATGGACTTGTATGACGCGGTGTTGCTCGAACTGCTGAATAAGAAGGTCGAAGGCGTTGACGCTGCAATCATCTTTCTCGGTCTCGGCGGAATCACCGGAAGCGGGATCGCCCCGGCAATTGCGCGCACACTAAGCGACCTTGACGTGCCTACAATGGTCTTTGGCGTGCTGCCAGCCCCTGCCGGTGCGGAGACGCATGCCCGGTACGGAAACACCTGTTACGCAATCGAAGGTCTCAAGAAATACGCCGATGCGTTCCTCCTGATGGACAACCAGCGCATCGCATACACCGATAACATCGAGAGTATGTACCCGCCATACAACCAGTACGCGGCTGTCGTCGTCTCAGACATCCTTTCAGGGTCCGATCCGAAGACCTCCACGGCAACAAGCATCAGGGTCAGGGACATGATATCGGATATGTCCCTCTCAGGCGGCGGTTTCTCAGTCTTTGGGCGTTCAAGCATCCTATCAAAGGACCTGCTCCACTATTTCATCCCGGTGGGCGGACATGAGCCGGTCGATGTGCCGACGATGATCGGTGTCGCTATCGAGAAGATGTCCATGAACGCGGATACGAAGATCGCCCGGAAGAGTACGGTGCTCTTCAGGGTGCCGTCGTGGTACATGAAGGATGCCAACGCGATCGATACCAGGTCGATAGAGCGATTCCAGGAGGAAAACTCGTCAGAGGGGCATTATCTCGGAATTTCGCTCACGAAGAGGAGTCTTGTCACGCTGACGATGCTCTTTACGTACAGGTACAGCGATCTCTCAAGACTGTGCGAGATCAGAGACCGCGCTTTGTAGGTCGTGGATTTCTTCTTTGGGGGGTCTTGCGGTTCTATTTAAGTGGCAGCGAGACTTGAATCGGGGGCTCGAACGATGCTGATATCAACTTCAGGTTGATAGCCATGTCCCTCAAAAGATTTAAGTACTATGACAAATTATTCCTGTACATGAACAGAATAATTTTGTTCTATAACAATAGGAGGACTCAAGAATGAACATGAAGAAACTCGTTGTGATCTGCATCGCATGCTTGTGCATGGTTGCTATGCCAGCGATTGCGCAGGAGAACAACACAACCACGAATGGAAACGAAACGAATGTCACGGCAACACCAACACCTACCGCAGAACCGACCGTCACGGTAACACCGACGCCCGCACCGACCGAAGCAAAGTTTCGGGTCGGTCCAACAGTGACGCTGCGCCCGGTAAACGACGTGATTGACACGTCGCAGGACGGGCTTGTTGAACTGTACATGAACAACCCATCCTTAAATGACGTAACACTGACCGCTGATGTGCAGATCAGCGTGCCATCCGGGATTCACGTCTATGGGGAGGGCTTTGGATATGGTGCTGCAGCAGGCACGGTCGCCGGGAAGTTTACGGTACCGTCGGGGACTGTTCGGACGATCCATATCAACATCAAGGCGGATAAAGTCGGTGACTTCACTGTACATTTCACCGGATTGTACTGGCCAGACGGCGATAAGGATGCTTTCCAGCAGATCTCGCTGACACACCCGTTAACAGTGAAAGAACCGTCGCCAAATCCAATGGACTCGAAACCAACCGGCGGATCTGGCGAAACTGGTGAAACCAGCACGGACGAGCCAAACGGACTGCCGTTGCCATCGGGCTTGCTCTCGGTGATCGCAATCGCAGTTGCGTTCGGTGCGCTGATGATCAGAAAGAATTGAGGTGGATCAGGCACCTACGAAAGCAAAAGGAGAGAATATGGATATGAAGAAACTCGCTATCGTATGCATCCTGCTCCTGTGCCTGTCTGCCATACCAGCGATGGCGCAGGAGAACGATACAGCCGCAAATGTTACAAATGTTACGGCAACAGCAACACCTACCATCGAACCAACCGCCGCAGAAACTGCGACGCCGGTACCGACCGAAGCAAAGTTCCGGGTCGGTCCTACAGTGACCCTGCGCCCGGTAAACGATGTGATCAACAAGTCTCAGGACGGGGTTGTCGAACTGTACCTGAACAACCCATCCTTAAATGACGTAACACTGACCGCTGATGTGCAGATTGCTGTGCCATCCGGGATTCACGTCTATGGAGCCGGGTTTGCATCAGGTGGTGCAGCAGGCACCGTCGCAGGAACGTTCACGGTACCGCCGGGAACTGTTCGGACAATCCAAATCAACATCAAGAGCGAGAATGCCGGTACATTCACGGTGCACTTCACAGGACTGTACTGGCCCGGTGACGATAAGGATGCTTTCCAGCAGATATCACTGACACACCCGTTGACTGTGAAAGAACCGTCACCAAAGCCACTGGACCCGAAACCAACCGGCAACGGTGGAATGAAGGAACTACCATACACATACATCATCATCGGGTGTCTGGCAGTGATTGCGATCGTAGTCATTGCGATGATGCTACGGAAACCCCCGAAGACCGAGGTAGTGATTGAAGAGGAGTAAAGCGGCGGATGAAAAGAATCAAAGTAGGCATCGGCGGAAACGGGACGGTCCGGATCAAACTGAAGAAGACGAGGAAGGATGAGCGTGTAGGCACGGCAGAGATGAGGGGATCTCATGCTGTGCACCCCGTGTCCCCAGCACCTGCCACGGCTGCCGGAAGCCGGGGGATTACACTCTCCCACCCCATCCTCAGCCAGATGGAGATTCGGGTGGAGTCCGTCTTTCGACCAAAAGAGCCTGATGTGGAGGTGGTCTACGCACTCACTGGATATGGCACAAGCGTTGACCATCTCCACAAGTTCTCTTCTAACGAGGTCGTAGCCCATGCCACACCGGAGATGGTCTCTTATGTTGCCGAAAAGATGGTCGAGCACATCCGGGCTGAGCGAGCCGAGATGCCGACCCTGATCGTGCATGTCCATAGCCACCCGCTGGGTGCGCCTGCCCTGTCTGACGTGGATAAGGAGACGATGCCCCGGGTTGCTGCACTGATCAGGGCGATCGTGCCTGATGCGGCCGTCTTTTTTGGCGTACATGCCGTAGGAAGCGAGGAACGCAGACCGCGAGCACCGCCAGAGCGGGTCTCTGAGAACCGGTTGCGGTGGAGCAGCATCACCCGGACGCATGAAGTTGCGTTCTTTGATGAGCACGCAGAGCCAGTCACAGTGAGGATTGATTGATATGATGAATCGAGGAGAAAACATCGAGAAACTTGCCGGGCTTCTTTCGGCAGATGAGTATGGGGATGTGATCGCAGAGACGCTTGTTGCGATACTTGCCGAGGAGCGTAAGCGAAATATCTTTGTCGTCAAACTTCAGGAGCTTGCGAACGAGGTAAAAACGATCGATCAGGAGCTCACACTCACTCCGATGGAACGGAGTGTGCTTGATTTCGTGCTCGCAAGCAAACAGCCGCTTAACGCGAGCGAGGTATCTGTTGGAGTGGGGGCTCTGCATCCGAGTTTGCGGCACAGGACTCATGCATCCCGTGTGCTCAATTCGCTCGTCTTAAAAGGAGTTCTTGGGAAGATTAAAGTAGGTCAGAGTTATTACTTCACATCACCTGCTGAGGCATTGATGGAATGCCTCAAAAGACGAGAC
>CBDAFH010000056.1:0-4608 GCA_965195165.1 uncultured ANME-2 cluster archaeon
ATCAAACCATTTCTTTCACGTTCGGTCAATTCTTCCAGCTCCATTGCTTCTTTCAAACGCACATAAGTTTTCTCAAAATTCTGAAATCGCTGTTTCCAGCGTACATCCATAGTCTTCATTTTCTCACCGCAATTTTCACAAGATTCTTCTGGACTGATCGGTTTAAATGGTTTTCCTCATTTGGCTGCTTCTCAAACTCGAGACTTTTTATTATTCTTTTAAAGTGGATACTATTTTTTGTTGCTTTGAGCCCCGCGCCTCATTCATGGCGATACGCGCACATCAGCACCAGAATTCCTGGCGTGAACAACCATGCATCTGCCGCGGATCGTCTCATCCAGAAACCCCTGCACCTCGTGCACGGTATCTGCTGCATCCCTCTTACTGTCTGTGATCCCGTAGACTACAGGTCCGAACGAACTCATCCCGGCGCCACACGTATTTTCCTGCATCAGTTCGATGATCTGTACGATCTCCGGCGTCTGAAGCGCAATCTCACGTCTCTTGAACCCTACATCCTGTATCCGATTTATCGAATCTCCGAATGCCTCGATGTCGCCTTCGACAACGCCCGGAAGCGTCTCCATCAGAATGATGTGCGAGAGTTCCTGCACCTCTGATAAGGGGATCGGACACTCCTTTCCGAAGATGTCCACCTCGTGTGCATCATGCGCACCCACCACATCAGGGATTGCAAGCACGATCTCCCAGTCTGGGAATGGCTGCTGGAACAGGATCGATGCCGGCGGCGACTTCGATGCTGCGGATGGCTTGAATGCACCCTTCTCGGAAAACTTGTGCCCGGAATCGAGGATGAAACCGCCGCTCTCGAACGACGCGACTCCGATGCCTGATGTTCCGCCGCGTCCTACCGCGATTGCGATATCCCGCACGCTCATGTCCAGATCGTACAATCGGTTCGCAGCCATGCCTGCGGCAAGCGCTGCCTGCGTGCCAGTGCCAAGCCCGACATGCGGGGGGGAATCCTGCTCGATGCGGATGCGGATGCCGCAACCCTCTGGAAGGATCGCTGCCGCACTTCTCTGCATCCGGTCTGCCAGTTCCAAGTTGCCTGTGACAATGACCCTCTCTGCTGCTTCTGCTGCTTCTGCCGTGATGCGGATGCCCGGCTCTTCGATCGTCAGCCCGATCCCGCCATCCACCCGCCCGATCGATGCGTTGAGGTCGATCAAGGTGATGTGGAGGCGGGAGGGTGTTGTGATCTCGATTGTCATGGGGTGTCTTTTGGCATCCTTGGTAAAGATGTTTATGGCTTCATGGCTTCATGCTTCATGGCATCTGGCTGTCGCATTTTGTGGTGTGACGCCGTGAACGATAGGCTTATGATTGGAAGAAATGATGATGGATACACCAAACTTGTGAGGTGGTAAAAATGTATAGAAGATGGTTAGACCCATTTGAAGAACTGCACAGGATGCAGGAATGGATGAACAGGGCATTCGGAGAGTCCGGACCGATCGCTCCCGGGAGATTGCTGCCATCAGGAGCTCGCGAGGGGGCGATGGAGACCGTGACGCCGCCCATGGACTTGCAGGATATGGAAGATAAGGTCCTGGTCACTGCCGATGTGCCCGGTGTTGACAAGGGAGATGTCACCGTGAATGTTCGTGGCGATATGCTCGAGATCACGGCTGAGAAGAAGGAAGAGAAGGAAGAGAAAGGCGAGGGCTACATCAGGAGGGAGCGCGGCTACACCGGATTCTACCGGAGGATACCGCTGCCGGCTGAGGTGGATCCAGGCAAGGTCGATGCCACACTTAAGGATGGGGTGCTGCGGATCGAGATGGTAAAGACAGTGCCCTCGGAAACGAAGAAGATCGAAGTGAAGTGATCTTCTTCTTTTATTTTTTTTATTTGTATACTTAGATCGCGGGGTCACTTGTTAGGGTTGATATCATGACACAATACAAACTCTGGATTAACGGCGAATGGACTGAACCGGAGTCTGAAAACGCAATCTCAGTAACCAACCCGGCAACAGAGACCGAGATCGCAACCGTCGCAGATGCAGAACGCGCCGATGCCGGAAAAGCGATCGATGCAGCGCGTGACGCGTTTGATAACACAGACTGGAGCTGGAACCACGCTCTCCGGAAGAGAATCCTCCTGAAAGCGGCGGAACTGCTCCGGAAGGACGTAGACCGCCTCGCACGCCTTGAAACGCTGGATAACGGAATGCCGATCGGCTGGGCAACGCGGTTCGTCCCTGACGTGGCAGACTTTTTTGAGTATTACGCGGGTTTCACAGAACCGCTTGTTGAGGAACTAAACTCCCAGAGCACCGTATACTACGAGCCAGCCGGCGTTGCTGTAGGAATCATCCCGTGGAACCTGCCGCTTAAGATGGCGTCATGGAAGGTTGCGCCCGCACTTGCCGCGGGAAATACGATCATCCTCAAGCCATCTAGCCAGACTCCGGTGACAGCGCTCGAACTTGGCGAGATATTTGGCAGGGCAGGATGCCCGAAAGGCGTGGTAAACGTGATCACAGGAAGGGGGAGCGTCGTCGGGGCAGAACTTGCGGGAAGTCCAAAGGTCGATAAGGTTGCGTTTACTGGCGGGACCGAGACCGGAAAAGAGGTCATGAGACTTGCGTCAGGGAATCTTAAGAAGATAACGCTCGAATGCGGCGGGAAATCCGCAAACATCATCCTCGATGACGCAGATATGGGAAAGGCGGTGAAGGGCGCACTCTTTGCGATGTTTTTCAACGCGGGACAGGTATGCACCGCGGGTTCGAGGCTGCTTCTGCCAGAGAGCATCCACGACCGGTTCATGGAACTTATGGTCGCAGAGACGAGACGGCTTGTGATCGGGGACGGACTCGACGATCCCGACATGGGACCTGTGGTGAGTCTCGAGCAGATGGAAAAAGACTTGAGATACGTCGGATATGGGATCGAGGACGGTGCAGAACTCGTAACCGGTGGAAAGCGTATCGACCGGGCTGGCTACTTTGTCGAGCCGACGATATTTGATAGCGTGGAACCGGGATCGCGTATCGCACAGGAAGAGATATTCGGACCGGTGCTATCTGTGCTCACGTACAGCGATGAGGCGGAAGCTATCGAGATCGCAAACGATACAAGGTACGGGCTTGCCGGAGCGGTCTGGTCAGAGGATGTTTCGCGTGCGAAGCGGGTTGCAAGCAGAATCAGGGCAGGAACAGTGTGGATAAACACGTATCACGGCGCTCCGAAGTATGCGCCGTTTGGCGGGTATCGCGAGAGCGGGATTGGGCGGGAACTCGGGATGCATGGTCTCAAGAGCTACCTCGAAGTGAAGCATGTCATGGTCGGGTGACCGCGGTTGCAGATTCAGGTCTGCATTGTCAAAATAGCGGGGGATAAAGCAGGGACTTTGACAGCGGAGAGAGAAACTCTGCGTTCCATAGGATCCAGTTATGGTAAGGGAGATTAAACCACAGAGAGCACAGAGGATCACAGAGAGTTGTTATTTTTATCTTTCGCCCCCTCGGTGTCCTCTGTGGTTTTCCGAAACCATTTCGAAAATATCAAAAAGTCTCCGGGGTTTTGGTCACCGAGAGCGCGAGATACCAAAGACCTACTATCGTACGTTAAGATCGTACCAGAATTTACATAGAACTCACCGGTAAGGAGTCGGGGGTACGATTCATCGACGCCTCATACGTGCGGATTCGTGGCGAGCTCCCGAGCGCGATCATGAACAGTTGCCGGAACTGATCATGGGCTGGAATGGGGCGTAGATCCTGACCCTTACACACTCAACCTCATGATCGCATCAGCGAGATCGCCGCCAGCATCTCCCAGTGCTTCGCGTGCCGCATCCTCACTCGCACCGGTCTGCTCGATCACGAGTTGCACATCTTCATCAGGTATCGCAAGTTCTCTTGCACGCTCATGCGGCGTACCCATCAGCTGGTACGTCTTCGTGCCTGCCGCATCCATGATCGAAACCGCGGCATCGTCAAAGACGATCTCCGAGTCCGCGGTTCGGATGATCACCTCTTCCACGTTCTCGATCTCTGTGACGCTGATACCCATCTGCTTCATCATCTGCTGCATCTTTCGTGGGCTCATGCCCTTCCCAAGTCCTGGAAACATTTTTTTGCACCTCTTCTATCTCTCGATTTATCCCGATCGTACTATGATCTATGGTTTCGGGTGGCATATAATGGTAACGAGATCGCCCCATCCCCGGTAGGTCCCCGGTATGTTCTGCGGGATGTGCGGGATTCAAATGGCATTTCATCGTCACTGGAAATTCTATCGTTCGGTTGGAGGCATCAATCGATTTTGTGCATAGATTCTATAGCAAAGATTTATAT
The DNA here is from genome assembly GCA_965195165.1 of uncultured ANME-2 cluster archaeon. Classification (GTDB taxonomy): domain Archaea; phylum Halobacteriota; class Methanosarcinia; order Methanosarcinales; family Methanogasteraceae; genus Methanogaster_A. The sequence goes on from CBDAFH010000056.1 coordinate 4,331, forward strand.
AGCGTACACACCAAATTAATTGTGATCATACTGGATGATCACAAATCAGAGGAGGTTAACTAATGAGTGAATTCATAGATGAGTTCATCGAAACATGGAAGAAAGTGATAACTACGCCAAGTGACTTCTTCAGGGGGATGCCAACATCGGGCGGATACGCGGAGCCGCTTAAGTTCGCGGTCGTAAACTACATAATAGCGGGTATCGGGACGGCATTGGTCTCTATATTGGCCTTTACATTCCTGGCATCGCTCTTACCCATGACATCGTTCTGGCCC
>CBDAFH010000057.1:0-4895 GCA_965195165.1 uncultured ANME-2 cluster archaeon
GGGGGATGTGCATCTGGTCGCAAAGCCTCCTGCGTAAGTTCATAGTTCTATTTCAGGTCCGCGCGACATTCTCGCTCCCACACTGTGGACAGGCGATCGGAATGAAGTTCGGATCTGCTTGGAACGTGAACCCACACACACACCGCATACGAAGTAGACCAGTGACTGATCAATATCGTCCATGGTGACTATTATTGCATGGTGGTATATAAATGTTGTTATCAGGGGGTGGTTCACGACTCCCCACCTCACCCAAGCGTTTAATATATCAGGTACCGCATCAACTTTCATGGAACCATGCAGGTCATGCTACAAACAATGTGGAACAATACGATTATGCAAGAACGAACCCATGCCGCTCGGGGAGGTCAATTTCGAATTGATGGAAGGATTCGAGTACTCGATGGCTGAATGGATGGCTTACCTGTAAATATGAATAAACGCAACATACTCTACCTGATAACCGCGATAGTCCTGATCGCGGCAACCTACATGGTCTTCACGAGCCCAGCGATCAACCCGGGTGAACGCCCACCGCTATTGAGTGATGATGAATGGCAAAACCAGGTACAGAGTTATAGGATATTCTATTTCCATGTCCCGCTTGCATGGGTTTCATATCTGGCGTTCTTTTTGGTATTCGTAGCAAGCATCAGGTATCTCCAAACATCTCATGTAAAATGGGATGTCTATGCAGCATCTTCTGCTGAAATTGGCGCTGTTTTCTGCGCTCTCAATCTTCTGAGCGGTATGCTGTGGGCAAAGGGGGCATGGGGGATCTACTGGGACTGGACTCCACGCCTTACCTTTCAACTCATCTTGTTTTTGCTTTATGTATCGTACATAACCTTGCGGCGTGCGATGGAGTCAGAGAGCCGTGCACGCTCATCAGCGGTATTCGGAATCATCGCATTCGCAGCTGTTCCGATGAGTTACCTCTCGATCAAACTCTGGCCTCCGTTGTATCATCCCGACCTGACCGGTGAGGGTGGCGGCATCGATAGCCCGATCATCGTGTACACACTCCTCATTAATATATTAGCATACACATTATTATACCTCTCGCTGCTCACCATCAGGATGGATAATGAACGCGCTCTTGCTGAATCCACATCTTCTCGTAATCCTTAATTACAACCGCGCTTAAGTCTCTACCATGCCAGTAATCACCCTCTATTACACCGATCTTGAGAATCTGATCGGGACGGATCGGGATACGATACAGGGCCGCATCCCGATGATCGGTGCCGACATCGAGCGCGTATATGACGATTACGTGGACATTGAGTTCTTTCCTGACCGCCCTGACCTTTACAGCGTCGAAGGCGTAGCCAGGGCTATGCGCGGGTTTCTCAATATCGAAACAGGCATTCCTGAGTACGAGGTCGGGCAGTCGGGGATCACGATCACATCCGACCGCGAGATTGGAAAGATACGCCCGTATCTTGCCTGTGCAGTGGTAAAGGGCGTAAAATTCACCCCATACTCCATAGAGTCTCTGATGAGCCTGCAGGAGGATCTGCACTGGGGAATCGGGCGCAACCGCTCGAAGGTATCGATCGGCGTTCACGATCTCGATCGTGTGACCCCGCCGTTTGAGTACATCGCAGCAGATCCTTCCTTCGAATTCGTTCCTCTCGATTTCGATGTCCCGATGTCGATGGATGAAATTCTCACGAAGCATCCGAAAGGGGTCAAATTTGCAACCCTCGTCGAAAAATTTGATAAATACCCTCTGATTCTCGATTCTCTTGGAAATGTGCTATCATTTCCGCCGATCATCAACGGGACACTGACACGCGTGAGAGACGAGACTGAAGACCTGTTCATCGAGGTTACCGGCACGGACAAATCCGTATCTGTTGCATTAAACATCGTAACAACCGCACTTGCTGAACGCGGCGGGAAGATCGAGTCTGTGCAGATGCAGACGCCTGATGCCGGATACACGACGCCGAACCTCAATCCTATGACGCGCCGGATCTCGGTTGGGGATGCGAACGCTCTGCTCGGGATAGACATGAGCCGCGACCAGATCATGCAATGCCTCGAGAGGATGCGCTTTGGGGCGCAACCGCTCTCCGACGACGCAATCGAGGTGAGCGTGCCCGCGTACCGTGCAGACATCATGCATGATTATGACATATTCGAGGATGTTGCGATCGGGTACGGGTACGAAAGAATCGCGTCGGCGCTTCCCGAGACGATGACCATCGGGGAAGAGCACCCCATATCCCTCGCAAAGGCGGATCTTCGCGATATCATGGTGGGGCTTGGTTTTTATGAGGTCATGCCATTTACGCTAACAAGCGAGACCGTGCATTTCGAGAAGATGCAGAGACCGCACACAAGCGCCACACAGGTCATGCACCCGATTACAATAGAGCAGACGATGCTGCGCACGACGATCCTCCCGAACCTGCTTGAGATACTATCGTTTAACCAGCACCGGGAACTGCCGCAGCGCATCTTCGAGGTCGGGGATGTGGTTGCTCGCGGCAGGAATTATGTGCATCTTGCCGCGGTCGCAATCGACCCACACGCGAACTTCAGCGAGATCAGGTCAACGGTGGATGCTGTGATGCACGAACGGGTGGTTGCTTACGAGATCGCCGAGTCGGATGACACCGCGTTTATCAAGGGCAGGCGTGCAGACATTATTGTTGATGGCGGCAGGCGTGCAGGTGTCTTTGGGGAGGTGCATCCCGGGGTGATACTGAACTTCGGGCTGGACCAGCCGGTCATCGGGTTTGAGATGTGGGGGCTGTGATCACCTCAGATCTGGTTCTGGCTCAGGTTCATTACAGGCACGCATATACAACTGATATGGTTGTATCACAAATTACAACTTCTACGGTTGTATAATAGATGTCACCTATTCGGTGGTGGTCGATTTAATTATAAAAATACTTATATGTTAACTGGGGCATCTACCTTACGCACGCATCGACAAACGCTTCAGCAAACCGCAGATACGAACATGCATGGAGATGCGCATATCCTGCAAGCGTGTTCTCGACCATGATCCCGTCCCAGCCGTCCTTGATGCCTGCCCCGCGCGTAAGCCGGATTGCAAAGGTGGCATCGCCGATATCCGTGACCGACGAATGATGAAACTCATGCCCCCTGAAGGAGTCCCCAACCCCTCCGATCGGCGTATCCGTCGTGAACGAGCCGATATTGTAACTCACGACCTTGCCAACCATCTCAACTGTGGCAGGGATTGCACCGACCATCCCGAACGCCTCGCCAGACATACCGTGCATGCCGCTCTTTGTGACGATCTGCTCTGCAAGATACATCAGCCCGCCGCACTCGCCGTATATCGGCATGCCGCCTGCCGATGCCTTCCGGATGCTCTGCCGGATGCGCTTGTTCGCTTCGAGTTCCCTTGCAAAGAGTTCGGGATAGCCGCCTCCGATGTAGATGCCGTCCACGTCCGGGAGTGTTCTGTCGTGGAGCGGACTGAAATAGACGATATCTGCGCCATGCAACCTCAGAAGATCGATGTTATCCGCATAATAGAAATTAAACGCCTCGTCAAGCGCAATACCGATCCTGACCTTAGCCCTGCCACTAACATCACCCCCTGCATAGATCGAGGGTTCTCCGACCTCCAGCGGTTCCGCAGTCTCTGCGATACCGGTCAGCCGCGTTAGGTCGATGTTCTCTGAAACGATCTCTGTTATTTTGGAGATGCGTCCCTCGAATTCAGGGGACTGCTTGCCCTCGTTCACAGGAACCAATCCCAGGTGCCGCATCGTAAGCCCCATAGCATCATCTCTTGGAACCGTGCCGATGACAGGGATGCCGGTGTAGTGCTCGATAGCGGATACCGCCTTTTCGGCGTGTCTCCTGCTTCCGATCTTATTGAGGATCACGCCCCTGATATCAACCGCAGGATCAAACGCCTTATACCCCATGACCACCGCGGCTGCGCTTCGTGTGATGCTCCTTGCATCGATTAAGAGGATCACAGGACATTTCAGTTCCTTTGCGACCTGAGCCGTGCTTCCAATATCGCTTAATCCCTCAAATCCTTCGTATAGCCCCCGAACTCCCTCGATGATGGCTAAATCAGCATTACTCTCGTCCAGCGCATGTGAGTATGTTTCGAGCACAGCGTCCTCTGTCATCAGATAGCCGTCAAGGTTCTTGCACCGATTTTTGCATGCGAGTGTGTGGTAACTCGGATCGATGTAATCGAGACCTACCTTAAACGGCTGAACATTCAGATGCTTGCTAAGCGCAGCCATGATCCCGGTGCAGACCGTGGTCTTTCCTGCACACGACCGGTCAGCAGCGATGAGCACTCTGGGGGTGTTATTTTGTGTCATTGTGGTTGGGTTGGTATACGTTCATCCGAAACGCATGTGAATATTGTTTTTCGGCATTAATAAATGGTCTCGATGAAATATGTATTAAGGACTCCTAAACAAATAGTTTGCCCCAAATGTACACCTGGAAGCCCCATCCTTGCCACGCTCGGACCGGAAGTCCGAGGCACCCATGCTCATCGGGTTATTATTCATATCCGAAGCCGCTGGCTGCCGCAGACTTTGCTACAAATACTGTATCTTTTTCCTATTTTTATATTTATTTTGCATCTTACTTTATTTCAACCCGTTAGGGGAAACAATAGCGCTCCGATGTCCGAAACTAAATACTCATAGAACGCGCTTCCTTCCTCCCTATTACCATTGTATTGGATCGTTGCGCCGTCGGGTTGAAAAGCCATGAAATCAACAAATCCGATATGATCAGGCTTGGATTGATTGAAATAGACCACGTTTTCGGCATCAAGGGTAATATTCAGATCTGAATCTGAGGTCAAGAATGTAACCATATATGGTCTTTTCCTGTTGTAATCACCCTCAATTACCCAATTAGTTTCT